>DATEME010000001.1:0-3763 GCA_035275865.1 Candidatus Acidiferrales bacterium
TATTCCCCACGCAACAGTAGGCACGGCCGCCCCGATAACGAACATACGAACGGAAACGAATACTGCGTGGGTGACTTGTGCGAGAACTACAGCGTCATCTTTGGAGATGGCGGCGATAATCAGCGCCACACAGGCAAGGAAACCCATAACATTGAGAGCTATTAGAGCCGTAATCAATCGGTGTCCCATAGTGACGCTCCTTACAGAGCCGCGCCAGCTTTGACCGACGGCGCCTTCCTCATTCGATCACCTCGTCGGCGCGGCAGTAGCATCTGCGGAATTTCGAGCCCGACCGCCCTTGGGGGTGAGCGATGTGGCGCGGACGGGGTTCATCGGTAGAATCGCTCCTTGAACTGAGAGGCGGTCCAAGACTGGACGAAGCCCAAGCAGACTTCCGCCTCCTCGCCAGCCACACACGCTTGGAAAAAAGCATCATATTGGCGTCTGCAGTTTCGTGCCAAAATCACCCGCAGCGCATCGTCGACGTTGGAGGGGTAGCTGCCATATTCTAGTTCTCGAGCCACGCATTTTTTCACGCCTTGAAAAGCCCTAGCAACGGTGTGATCTAACTGCCTCTGCTGCCAGTTTGGCTGAGAATTCGCGGATAGCATCGGGAACAAAAGGCTTGCTACGAAGGCGGCAGCCGCAGCTGAGGAAATGCGCAAGACCATCACGACTGCGACCCGACAATCATCTTGCAATCGGCACCCCACATCGAGCCGGTCAAATTCTAGTCTCACGCCGAAGCGTCCCCAATGCCAGGTCGATGACCGCCTTGGGCCATCGTTTCATGGCCGCTCGATAGGTCGGTTCCGCTACCTCAAACCCTCAACGCCAGCAAGTCTCAAAGAAAAGAACAGAGCCGCGCCTTTGTCCTATCTAATTTGAATTTGCAGGTGTCGTAATTTCAAAGTGCTGCAGAAATGTCACAGTTGTAGAATGTTGCTCCTGCACCGTTTCCAAAAAATGACCACGCCGTATTAATTTGCCTTCGATCACGATACGCCAGACTCGTGATTGCGTACGCTGCACAACAAAGCCCCTGGGGACCTACCACGGCCCTAGGGGTTTTCCTTTGTCAGTCGAAAAGGAGATCAACACCGCGCTTGCCGCCCCCACTATGGGTGGTTCGTGCGTTGTCGGGCTCGCCCGCCGACTTTGGCAGGCTCTTCGCCGACGAAACCGAGAAGTGGGGTAAGGTGATCCGGGCCGCCAGCATCAAGCCTGAGTAAGCTTGGTCGTCGCCGCGCCGATATTCCAACGGCCGTTTCGCGAACGCGTCCGATGACTATCCCGCAGGGCGGGAGTATTTTGAAGTACGGCCAGGTCATCGGGCGGGCGAGCCGTCCGCTGAAGGCCGGAGAGCACGCGCACGTTCACAACATCGAATCCGCCCGTCTTACCAAGGGCAGTGACCACCTGATGTTCGAGCAGTTCATAGGTATCAAGCCCGTCGACAAGAGACTTTCCTTCGACACTGGTGCCTTAGAATCGTATCTGAGGGAGCGCATAGTCGGCCTTGAGGGCCCCCTTCAGCTCGCGCAGTTCAAAGGAGGTCAATCGAATCCGACTTACTGCGTCACTGCAGCGGACGGCAGGCGTTTCGTTCTGCGGCGGAAGCCGCCCGGAAAGTTGTTGCCTTCGGCGCACGCCGTCGACAGAGAATTCATAATCCTGCATGCGTTGCACGCAACCGGCTTTCCAGTGGCGCGGCCATATGTGCTGTGCCAAGACGATTCGATTATCGGCACTGCGTTTTACGTAATGGACTACGTCGAAGGCCGGGTGCTCTGGGACCAATCGCTTCCCGGCATGTCCAAATCGGAGCGCTTCTCGATCTGGAGCGAGCTGAATCGCGTCATTGCGCTACTGCACACCATCGATTTCCGCGCCGTTGGGCTTGAGGCTTTCGGAAAACCGGGAAACTACATCGAGCGTCAGATCGCGCGTTGGACGCGCCAGTACCAAACATCGCAAACCGAGCAAATACGAGCGATGGACGATCTGATCGCCTGGCTGCCGCAAAACATTCCGCCGCAGACTGGCACGACAATAGTACATGGGGACTTCCGCCTCGATAACATGATCTTTCATCCAAGCGAGCTGAAGATTCTTGCCGTGCTCGATTGGGAGCTCTCGACATTGGGCGATCCGCTTGCTGATTTCGCCTACCACTGCATGAGCTGGCACATCCCGCCTGGCCAATTCCGCGGCATTGCGGGGCTGGATCTGAGGTCGCTCGGCATCCCAGGCGAGAGCGAATACGTGGCTATGTACTGCAAGCGGAGCGGCCGTTCCGGCATCGATCCCGATCACTGGAACTTCTACATCGCCTACAATCTGTTCCGCATCGCCGCAATCCTGCAGGGAATAGCCAAGCGCGCACTCGAAGGCACGGCCGCATCCGATCATGCGCGCGATGCCGGCAAGCGCGCGCGGCCGATGGCCGAGCTTGGCTGGGGCGAGGTTGAGAAGATTCTCAGGAGGGCAAGTTGAATTTCGATTTCAGCCCCAAGGTACAGGAGCTGCGGCACAAGCTCATGGCCTTCATGGCCGAGCATGTCTACCCGAACCAGGAAAAGTGGCAGGCTCACGTTACCAGCGACCAACGCTGGGAACCGGTACCGATCATTGAGGAGCTCAAGGCCAAGGCCCGCGCCGCAGGTCTGTGGAATCTCTGGCAGCCGAAGACGCATGGCGGCACGCTGTCTAACCTCGAATATGCGCCGCTGTGCGAAATCATGGGCCGCGTGCTCTGGGCACCGGAAGTCTTCAATTGCTCGGCGCCGGATACCGGCAACATGGAGACGATTCTCAGATACGGCACACCCGAGCAAACCCGCACTTGGTGCGAGCCCCTGCTCGACGGCCGTATTCGGTCGGCGTTTCTCATGACCGAGCCGAACGTGGCTTCGTCGGACGCTACCAATATCCAGACCCGCATCGCGCGCGACGGCGACCAGTATGTCATCAATGGCGTGAAGTGGTGGTCGAGCGGAGCCGGTGACCCGCGCTGTAAGATTTACATCGTGATGGGAAAGACGGACCCGGACAATCCTTCCAAGCACCGCCAGCAATCGATGGTGTTGGTCCCTGCCGATGCGAAGGGACTGAAGGTGGTCCGCCATCTGCCTGTGTTCGGATATGACGATGCACCGCACGGCCATATGCAGATCGAGCTCAATGATGTGCGAGTGCCGACGTCGAATGTGCTGCTCGGGGAAGGACGCGGCTTCGAGATCGCTCAAGGCCGGCTTGGGCCGGGGCGCATTCACCACTGCATGCGCCTGATCGGGCAGGCGGAGGCTGCGCTGGAGAAGATGTGCCGGCGGGCCTCCGAGCGGGTGACATTTGGCCGTCCGATCGCGGATCACGGAGTAACAAGACAGCGCATTGCGGACGCGCGGATCATGATTGATGGAGCCCGCTACATGGTGCTGAGCGCGGCGTGGAAAATGGACGTCGCCGGCAACAAAGCTGCCCGCAAAGAGATCGCCATGATCAAAGTGCATGCGCCCCACGTTGCCTGCCAGGTGATCGACTGGGCCATCCAGGCCCACGGCGGGGCTGGCGTGTCGGAGGACTTTGGCCTTGCCCATGCCTATGCGCATGCCCGTGCCCTTCGGCTTGCCGATGGCCCAGACGAAGTGCATCGAAACCAGATCGCGAAGCTCGAGATCGGCGAGCAAACGTCCGTTCCCGTAGAGTTGTCGAGAGGGGTTGGCTGAAATGGCGGCGCGAGTCTCGTTGGACGACAAGTATG
>DATEME010000002.1:0-2486 GCA_035275865.1 Candidatus Acidiferrales bacterium
CAAGCTCCTGCATTCTCCTGCGTGCTCCTGCATTCTCCTGCGTGCTCCTGCATCACCCCGACCCGAACCGTTCTGAATCGAGATGGCGTCGGGCGGCCTGCCCCAGTGGCGGGCCGAGCGGCTCTTGGGGCTACTTACCGCTGGGGGGCGGCTGCGCCCTGAAAGACAGCCGCGTGAGTTGTTTGCTGATCACCCTCAGCTCGTCCTCCGCGCCGGCTTCGCTGAGCCGGTCGATCAACCCGATCAGCGGGCGGATATGCTCCTGGGTCAGTTCAAGGAGTTGCTCGGATGTCTGGGCAGGCACCGAACGAGTAGTGGCAGAACGGCGACGGTTAGTCATGGATCAGCCCTCCCTGCGTACCGAGACCAGATGACGTTGCGTCAAGAGCCACAAGGTTCCTTTTTCTTCTGGGCCTAAGCCCACCCGACCACTATGGTGGCATTCCATTTACCAGCCAAAGTGTCAGCTCGACCAAAGCGACAACGACGATTGCGCCGAAGATAATGAGTTGTCCGAGAACAAACTTTGGTCGGTCGGCCGCGCTAATTTTGATTATTACGCCCCCCGAGCACATAGAAACGTAAATGACGTCCTCTCCACAGACTGCGCTTTGGCGCGTTGGCGGGCCGGGGTTCTTCTCCGGCGCGGCGCGCAGATAGCCGTTTCCCATGACGACCCTCCCCGAATCGATCAGCCACGAGCAGATGAAAGCGTAGTCCCGGGAAACGCGGAGACTGTGTGATCTGGCTCACAGAGGCCGGGGACGGCGGCACTGGGGCTCTCAGCGCTTCACAGCCGGTGTCTATAACTAAAGGCTATAGCCCCCTGTCTTTGCGTCTCGTGACGGCCCCGGCACCTTGCTTGCGGCTGGCCGGCTGCACGTGCGGCGAGTCAAGTCGGGCACGCCGAGCGCGCGCTTGGCCAGCTCCACCAGCTTCTCGATCGCGCGATGGGTGAGCCGGGCGTCGGTCGGATGCGCGATCGCCTTCTCCTGGAAGCTGCCATTTGATCGCTCGTCGCTCACGCGCTGGCGCCAGCGGCTAGGTGAGGAGCAGATCGTCGCGCTGTTGCAGGAGAGCCTCTCGGTGGCCCACCGCACTGGGGCGATCGCCACCAAAGATCTCGAACGGGTTGCGATAGATACCACTGTCCAGGAGAAGGCGATCGCGCATCCGACCGACGCCCGACTCACCCATCGCGCGATCGAGAAGCTGGTGGAGCTGGCCAAGCGCGAGGGCGTTGAGCTGCGCCAGAGCTATCTGCGCCTAGCCAAGCGTGCCGCCATCATGGTGGGGCGCTACACGCATGCCCACCAGTTCAAACGCGCGCGGCGGGAACTGAAGTTTCTGCGCACGCGACTTGGCCGCATCATCCGTGATATTCGCCGCAAGATCGAGGGCAACACAGCGCTCGAAGACCGCTTTGGCCCGCTGCTCGATCTCGCGCTGCGGGTTCGCCATCAAGAGCAGCGTCAGCGCGGGCCAAAGGTCTACTCGTTGCACGCGCCCGAGGTCGAGTGCATCGGCCGAGGCAAGGCGCGCGCGCCGTACGAGTTCGGTTGCAAGGTCTCAATTGCCACTCCGGTCACCGCCCCCAAGGGCGGGCAGTTCGTGCTTCATGCCAAGGCGCTGCACGGCAACCCATATGATGGCCACACTCTCGGCCCCGTCATCGCCGATCTCGAAAAGCTTACAGGTGTCACGGTCCGCCGCATCCACGGCGACAAGGGCTATCGCGGCCACAACTACCCGAACCGGTTCAAGGTCTGGATCAGCGGCCAAGTCCGGCGTGTCACCAAGGCCATCCGCCGCGAGATGCGCCGGCGCGCCGCCATCGAACCCGTCATCGGCCACCTCAAGGAGGATCACCGCATGGGCCGCAACTATCTCACCGGCCGCGATGGCGATCGCATCAATCGCCGTGCTCGCCGCTGCCGGCTACAACTTCAGCCTGCTCCTGCGCTGGTTCGAGGAGCTTTTACGTGTCCTCTCGTTGATCCTTTGCCACGCCCTCTTGGCCGCCCCGCTTCACCTAACCCGGTGCCGCAAAACTTTCTTCACGGCCGACTAATTTAATTATCGGGAGCCAGTGTTGCTTGAGGCGGGCGGTGATCGGCGGCAGCAAGCAGCATCGTAACCGCAACCGTTAGAACATTCCCACGCCTGCGCAAACACCCGGTGCAGCAAGCGCGGCAATTACAATAGATTTGTATGCGAGCTTGAGTTGGAAGGAGCCCTCATTGCGGATGACTAGGCCCTTTGACGGCAATATCGTTTTTGAAACAAGGCTTGGCGCCCCATTTTACAGAGGAGACCCAGCAGGGGCGGGCGAGCCGATGATCGTGGCGATGCCTGAAGGCACGGCGCGTTCGCGCGTGATGTCGCCGTGATTGCTTCCTCTGGCTTACCAAAAAAGGTTGCTCTTATGCATAGTAGGTATCTAACAACGCGCATTCCGAAAACATAATTGGCTGGCTAAACGCCAC
>DATEME010000003.1:0-16126 GCA_035275865.1 Candidatus Acidiferrales bacterium
TGGCGGCCGTCGGAATTTATGGCGTGATCAGCTATTCGGTCGCGCGGCGCACGCACGAGATCGGCATTCGCATTTCGCTCGGCGCCAGCCGCAGCGATGTTCTTCTGCTCATCATTCGCCAGGGCCTGATTCTGGCGCTGGTCGGCTCAGCCGCGGGCCTTGTGAGCGCGTTCATGCTCGCGCGGCTGATGACGAAACTGCTCTACGGCGTCGCACCCACGGATCCCGTCACGTTCGCGGGCGTCGCCGCGCTCCTGATCGCCGTCGCTCTTCTGGCCTGTTACGTTCCGGCCCGTCGCGCGATGCGCATCGATCCGGTGAGCGCCATGCGCTGCGAATAGGTCAGCGCTATGGACTGCAATAAAATGGCTGCGTTGCGCAATGGCCGTTGCCTTGGCTTTTCGTAGAGGCCGCCCCGCATTGTGAGCGGTCAGCCTTTGATTTGTTTCTTGGTTTCGGTTTTGACTCTGTAGCGGCCGACTCGCCGTTCAGTCGGGCGCCTCCGCCGTTGCTGTTTGCCGTTTGCCGTTGCCGTTTGCCGTTGCTGTTTGCCGTTGCTGTTGCTGTTTGCTGTTGCTGTTGCTGTTGCTGTTGCTGTTGCTGTTGCCGTTGCTGTTGCCGTTGTAGCGGCCACCGTTGCCCGCGAATTTTGCGGGCGCTTCTCGGTGGGCGCCTTTGCTGTTGATTTTGCTTTTGTAGCGGCCGCCTTTCGGGGCGGGCGTTTTTGCCGCTGACGTGAGCGTCATGTAGCTCGGGTCGGCGCACTTACCGACCCGAGGCTTTTCCGAAAATGCTGCCGAATCGTAACAACGCAGCAGGAGGCGAACCATGCCACTCGTTTCGCGTGTAATTAGCTTCACTCGCAACCTCCTCCAAAAGCGTGAACGAGACAACGATCTCGACGCCGAAATCCACTCCCAACTCGAACTGCTCACCGACCAAAAAATAAAAGAAGGACTGCCTCCAGACGACGCCCGCCGCGCCGCAAAAATCGAACTAGGCGGCGTCGATCAGCTCAAAGAACAAGTCCGCGCAGTCCGCACAGGCGCCTGGCTCGATTCCCTCCTCCAGGACATCCGCTTCGCCCTCCGCATGCTCCGCAAGAATCCCGGCTTCACCACCGTCGCCGTCCTCACCCTCGCCCTAGGTATTGGAGCAAACACAGCGATTTTCAGCCTCATCGACGCAGCGCTCCTCCGCTCATTGCCTGTGAAAGTTCCGCAGCAGCTCGTCGTCTTCAGTTGGAGCGCCCGTGCAAACCCCAAACTCCGGGGCCATAGCGAATACGGCGATTGCGCGGACCGAGCGGGCATTGGCGATTGCTCCTTCTCCATACCGTTTTTCAAAACCGTTCGTGCACAAGCAGGCGCTTTCTCGGCCGTCGCCGCCTTTGCCGGCCCCCTTGATGTCGACCTGAGTGGCAACGGCGCCGCCAGCATCGTCCACGGCCTCTACGTTTCTGGCGATTTTTTCTCCACTCTCGGCGTCAACACAATCCTCGGTCGCACTCTGTCTCTCTCCGATGATTCGCCCTCCGCGCCTCCTGTCATCGTCCTGAATTATGCCTATTGGGTCCGCGCTTTCGGCAGCGACCCCTCCGCCGTAGGCCGAACGGTGCGCCTCGATAGCACCACCTCCACAATTGTTGGCGTCGCTGACCCGCACTTCACCAATCTCACACCGGGCAAGTCCCAAGATTTCTTCATGCCGTTCTCCGTCGCGGATAGCGTCCGGGGCGAATGGTGGCGTAATCAGGACCGCCTCGCTGATCCCACGAACTGGTGGGCCGTCATAATCGGCCGCCTTAAACCGGGCACTTCCATCGGACAGGCGCAAGCCGCCGCCACGACCATTTTTCGCAACGTCATGCTGCACACTGCGCCGCCTCTTTTCAACGAAGCCGACGCACCCGAGATCCATCTACAGCCCGCGCAAGCAGCTCTCAACGGCGCGACGAGTGACATCGCACCCGCGCTATATCTGACGATGATTATTGTCGCCTTCATTTTGCTCATTGCCTGCGCCAACGTGGCCGGCCTTACCCTTGCGCGCTCCGCCACTCGCCAAAAAGAAATGGCTGTCCGCCTCGCGCTCGGCGCAGGACGCACACGCATCATCCGCCAGCTTCTCACCGAAAGCGTTTTGCTCTCCTGCGCCGGGGGCGCGCTCGGAATCCTCTTGGCCGTATGGGGCGCCGATGCGATTTCCGGCCTGGTTTCGGGCGGCCCGGCCCGGCCGCTTTCTTTTGTTGTTGCGCCCGACTGGCGCGTGCTCCTCTTCGCGATTGCCACGACGGTTGTCACCGGAATGCTATTCGGCCTCGCGCCCGCCCTGCGCGGTTCGCGCATTGACCTAACGCCATCGCTAAAGGGAAGTGCCTCCTCTGGAGCTGGCGCTGCTCCGCATAGTGGCCGCCGCTTCCGTCTCGGCGATGTGCTGGTCGTCGCGCAAGTCGCTCTCTCGATCGTCGTCCTCATCGGCGCGGGCTTGCTCGTCCGCACTCTGCGCAATCTTCACAGCATCGATCCCGGCTTCGACCCGCACAATATCCTGCTCTTCGGCATCGATCCTAATCTCGCCGGTTACACGGATCAGCAAATGCAGCAGCTTTACGCGAATCTGCAACAGCGCTTCGCCGCGCTTCCGGGCGTGATTTCCGCCAGCTATTCCGAGGACGCCCTTCTGGACGGCGGCTGGTCAGCCGGCGACGTCCATATCGACGGCGCGCCGCCAAAACAGTACGCCAATACCGGCAAACTTGCTGTCGGCCTGAATTTCTTCTCCACCATGCGTATCCCCATGCTGGCCGGCCGTAATTTCACTTCCGCCGACTTCGCTGCCGCGGCGGCGACGAACGCTGCAGCGAAAGCCCGCGACGCGGCCGCTGCCAAAACACATGCTGCCTCATCCTCTCCGTCTGCAGCGCTCACGGGTCTCGACGAAGCCTACTATCATTCCGCGCCCGTCCCGGTTCTCGTCAACGAGACCTTCGCGAGGAAATTTCTTGTCAATCAAAACCCGGTTGGGTTGCATATGGGCAACGCGCCGCGTGGCGACACTCCGAATCCCGGCCCCGGCTACACCATCATCGGCGTCGTTGGTGACACGAAGTTTCCACAACTGCGCAGAGAGATTGTGCCCATCCTATTTTCCCCGCTCGTCACCAACAGCGCGCATTTCGAATTGCGTACGGCCGTAAATCCCACCGCGCTGGTGAAAAATGTCCGCGAAATCGTTTCGCATGCGGGCGACAATCTGCCGCTCACCGACGTGCGCACCCAAACCGAACAGATTGACCAGCTTCTCTTTCAGGAACGCCTCATGTCCCGGCTGTCCAGTTTCTTCGGCGCGCTCGCGCTCGTGCTCGCCTGCATCGGCCTCTACGGTCTGCTGTCCTACGAAGTGGCGCGCCGCACCCGCGAACTCGGCATTCGCTTGGCGCTCGGCGCGCAGCGGAAAGATTTATTGCGACTGGTTGTGGGTCAGGGACTTTTACTGGCGCTCGTTGGCGTGGCGATTGGCATCGCCGTAGGGCTCGGCGTCACGCGATTTATGTCCGCGATGCTGTATGGAATTCACGCTGACGATCCGCTGACGTTCGCGGGCGTCGCAATTCTGCTTACGCTCGTGGCGCTCCTCGCCTGCTACTTTCCCGCGCGGCGAGCTATGCGCGGCGAACCAATGATCGCCTTGCGGCACGAATAACGAAACTTGCTTAGTCCACTGCGCAAATGCAGTCATCCGGAGTTTAAGGCCCCAAACGCGCCAATTCTGTCACTTTTATGGCCTTTTAAGGCCGTTTTAAGGCGCCAAATGCGTCAATAGAGTTGTCGCTCATGCTGGCACTTATTTTTGCTCGTAAAGCAAAGCAAGCTGCTCGCTCGGTCTGAAGATGTGAAATGCCTTTTCCGGAGCGTGAATATGCCCCGCGTGTTATTATCCCGGCCTTCGTGTTCTAAAAACGCAAGCTCTTAGCGCCGGAGGATCGCGATGGCGGAGCAAGCAACCTTCACCGAATCAGGCGGAATTCCTCTCTCAATCAGGCTTCGTTTGAGCCTCATGATGTTCTTGAATTACGTCATTTGGGGCGCGTGGTACGTCACAATCGACACGTATCTCACGACCACGCTTCATTTTACGGGCACGCAAGCCGGCGCTATCTTCGGCACCACGGCCCTGGCAAGTATGATTTCGCCGTTCTTCGTTGGCCTCTTTGCCGATAGGTTCTTTTCTTCCGAACGCGTCCTCGCGCTGCTGCATTTGATAGGCGCCTGCCTGCTCTTCTACGTCACTCGAGTCACCTCCTTCTCTGCGGTCTACGCCTTGATGTTCACCTATTGCTTGTGTTATTTCCCCACCATCGCACTGACGAATTCCATCGCTCTTCAGCACATGTCCAATGCCGGACGCGACTTCCCGCTGGTACGCGTTTTCGGCACTTTTGGCTGGATCGGCATCGGCGTCACCATCAGCGTTTTGGCTGTCGAAAAGTCAGCGGCCCAGTTTCTGATAGCCGCGGCGGCCTCAATTGTCATGGCGCTCTTCAGCCTCACGCTCCCCCACACGCCGCCGAAGGGCAAGGGCAAAGAGATTCGCATTCGTGACATCCTAGGGCTGGACGCGCTCGTCATGTTCAAGCGGCCGGCGTTTGCGGTTTTCGCCGCCGCATCGGTTCTCGCGTGCATTCCTCTGACTTTTTATTTCTCGTTCACAAACGACTACTTCAACGATCTTCACCTGCAAAACGCCGCCGGCAAAATGACGCTGGGCCAGGTGTCCGAAGTCGGAATGATGCTGCTGATGCCGTTTCTTCTCAAGCGCATGACCGTACGGAGCATCCTGATTGTGGGCATGCTCTCATGGACGATCCGATACATACTGCTCGCGTACGGCAACGTCGGAGCGGCGGTCTGGATGTTTTACATCGCGATCCTCTTGCACGGTGTCTGTTTCGATTTCTTCTTTGTCACCGGACAGCTCTACACAGATCAGGAGGCGCCGCCGCATTTACGCAGCGCCGCGCAGGGAATCATCACGTTCCTCACGTATGGAGTGGGAATGTTCATCGGCGCGGTGAGTTCGGGCGTGACGATCGACTATTTCACGCACACGGTCGGGGGCGTGGTTACGCGGGATTGGACTTCTTTCTGGCTGAGCTCGGCGGCGAGCGCGTTTGTCGTTCTGCTGCTGATCGCCGTATTTTTCCGAAGCCGCTCGCGGATCAAAGCCGGATAGCTAGACCCCCTCGCAGCATCGAAGACATACTTCAACTGCGTTCGTCGTGGCTCCGCGATAATGAGATCCGTTTTGATCGGTGACCGGCCGAAAAGAAAGCCGGTCTCGACGAAAACCTCCCAGTTGCGGGGCGGGATTACAGCCAAGAGGCGAGCTTCGTGCCGCGCGAGACGATTGTCGCGTCGCGTTCGGGACCGGTGCTGATCATGCCGATTTCGACTTGCAGCGCGTCGGAAATGAAATTCAGATAATCTCGCGCAGCGACCGGAAGATCCTTCACTTCACGCGCATTTGGCGTCGACTGCTGCCAGCCCGGCAATGTGTGATAGACCGGCTCAATATCCGAGAGAATCTCGATTTCGGGCGGCATTTCGTTAACCGGCGATCCTTTGTATCTGTATCCCGTGCAGATCTTGATCTCGGGCTGCGAATCGAACACGTCAAGCTTTGTGACGACAAGCGAATCGATGCCGTTGAGCATTTTCGCATAACGCAAAACGGGCAGATCGAGCCAGCCGCAGCGCCGCGGCCGTCCGGTCACCGCGCCAAATTCATTCCCCCGCGCGCGCACAGCTTCCGCATCGCCGTCAAGCATTTCAGTCGGAAATGGTCCGCTTCCGACGCGCGTTGTATAAGCTTTCGTCACGCCAACCACTCCGGTGATTCGCGTCGGTCCAACGCCCAAGCCGGTCGTAGCGCCGCCCGACACTGCGTTGGATGAAGTGACGAAGGGATAGGTGCCATGGTCGATATCCAGCATGGTTCCCTGAGCGCCCTCAAAGAGCACGGTTTCTCCCGCCTCAAGCGCTGCGTTCAGCAACGCCGTTGTGTCTGCGATCAACGCGCGGATGTGAGCAGCAATCTCCATCGTCTGCTCGAAGAGGCCGGCGGTCTCGAGCTTATGGCCGTAAGACGCTACGCTGATCGCATCTTTTTCCGCGATTACGCGATCGAGTTTTTCGCGAAAGCGGTGGGCATCGAGGAGATCGCAGATGCGGATGCCGCGACGCGCCGCTTTATCCTCGTACGCAGGACCGATGCCCCGCGACGTGGTACCGATGGCAGCGGCGCCTCGCGCCGATTCTGCGGCACGGTCCATTTCGCGATGATACGGGAAAATCACATGGGCGCGTTTGCTGAGAAACAACCGGCCGCTCACATCGATGCCGCTCTTTTTCAGGTTTTCGAGTTCGCCGACAAGAGCCGCCAGATCGACAACCGTACCGGGGCCGATGATCGCCTTTTTCCCCGGCCGAAGGATGCCGCTGGGAATCAGCTGGAGGATGAATTTATTGCCGTTGAAAATTACGGTGTGGCCGGCGTTGTGGCCTCCGGCGTAGCGCGCCGTGTAATCAAATGAAGATGCCAGGTAATCGACTACTTTTCCTTTACCCTCGTCGCCCCACTGCGCGCCGACGATTGCCACTGCCTTTGTCCGAACCGGTTCCGCCACTCGAAGCTCCGCTGGGCCGCACTTGGCCCGCACCGTCTCTCAACCTGAAATATACAGGAGGGCAACTACGCAAATGCCGAATAGTAATCTTATGCTGTGAGTAGACTCAAGGCAAGCAATTCGCAAAGCCCAGGGGCGGATCCGCGAAGGCAGTCTTCACGGAATGCTAACGGAAACCGGCCGCGCACTTCTATTCACGTAATTTTCAGAGAGCAGCCGGTACAATGCGCCGCGAGTTCACCTGGGCTAAGAGGAGAGTGAAATGAAAAATTCGAATTGGCGAATACTGGGCATAGCCGCGGTTGTGCTTTTGGGAAGTGTCGTGTCGATGGCCGCCGACAGCGGCTATCATTTGCTGAAGACCTATAAGTTCGGCGCGGCGCCGGGCGCAAAGTCCGAATATTTCGACTACGTCACTGTCGATTCGGCCGCGCGCCGCGTTTATCTCGGCCGCGGAACTGCCGTGCAGGTGATCAACGCCGATACCGGCGCGAGCCTCGGGTTCATCGACGGATTTCAGCGTCAGCACGGAGTCGCCGTGGCTCCGGAATTTGACCGCGGGTTTATCACTGACGGCGGCACCGGCACAATCACGATCTTCGATTTGAAGACACTGAAGAAAATCAGCGACGTGAAGGCGCAGCCCGATGCGGATTGCATGCTTTACGATGCTGCTTCCAAGAATGCGTTTTCGATGAATGGCGACAGCAATTCATCAACGGTGGTGAACGCGAAAACGGGAGAAGTAGTGAAGAATATTCCGCTGGGAGGATCTCCCGAATTCGCAGTGGCCGATGGCAAGGGGAAGGTTTTTGCAAATCTGGCTGACAAGGACCAGATCGCTGTGATCGATACGAAGACTCTGGAGGTTACGTCGCGCTGGCCGACGAGCCCGGAAGGACATCCCACGGCGCTCGCCATCGATACCGAACATCACAGGCTGTTCAGCGCGGGCCGCAGTCCGCAGAATCTCGCGATTATTAATGCGGACACCGGCAAGATCATCCAGACGTTCCCGATTGCCGCTGGGACCGATGCGGCGCGGTTCGATCCCGCTACTGGAATGATCTTTGTCTCAACGATTGCGGGCGAAATCGACGTATTCCATGAAGATTCTCCCGACAAGTACACGGCTCTCGATCCGATCAAGAGTGAATACGGCGCCAAGACCATGGGCCTCGACACGAAGATGCACGAGTTGTTCCTGGATACTGCGGATTTTAGTGCTCCTTCGGCGGCCACAAACGGACGCGGCGGACGTCGAATGGCCCAGATCGGCACGTTTCACGTCCTAGTTTACGGAAAATAGTTGCGTTCCTAGTCTTTGCCCGCGATAACGTCGGACACGAGGCGCGAGACTGCTTCGGACAGGCTGGACTCACCTTCGAGGTGAGGCTGCCAGTCCTTGACCAGAGCCTCGTGGAAGGCTTGCCAACTGGGCTGCTGCCATAAGCCGTTCCCCTTCGCATAGGGAATGTAATCTGAGTGTAGCTGCTTGATGAAATAGCCGGTGCTGAAGTAGAGCATGGCGTGGAGCAATTCGGGAGGGGCCTTCTTGCGATGCCCGGCAAAATCGCTGAGCAGCAAATTACCTGCTCTTTCCACGAGTGCGTGGGAGCCCTCGTGAAACAACGACTCTTCCGCCGTTAGCTTCTGGTTCGCGGGATCCAGGCTGGAAATTATGATGCGCGTCGGAAGCAGAGTACTGAACGCGCCGGAATCATTGGCATAAGCAACCACATCGACGCGAACTGGTTCATCCGGCCAAGCGGTTTCGTATGCGTTCGCGATCTTTACCGTCAGCGAAGTGCCGTCGGCGTCAACCAAGGGAACCACGGCGGCAATCCAGGCGCGATCGGCGCGATCATGAGCCGTCCACCAATGTACGCGATATACGGGCGCCGCATTATCAAGCACGCGAATCAACTGCGGGTCCAGATGCGACAGGCGCAGAGACGTCTGGTTTTCGAAATTTTCAAGCGTGTTCTTAATGATCCGCATACGGTCGTTGGTGACCAAATCGAGATCCAGCAAGTTGTGTTGGTAATAGGCAACAGCGGCATCCCAGTATGTCTTTTCATTGCCGCTCAGCGCGGCGGAGATGCTCGAATCGTTTGTGGACTCCGCCTCGCGTCCCGTGTCGCGTTCGGCCTTTCGAGTAAGCGCCTCTTCCAAAAGGAAAAGATGCATGTTGATCCAGAAACCGCTGTGAAATTCGAAATAGTGGTCACTGGCGACGGCGGTTCCTGAAGATTGCCGGCCCCGCGGCGCGCCGGAATTCTCGCGGGTCTCAGCGCCGGCCGTTCCGGCGAGGAATAGAAACAATGACAGCGCGATGATAAGTCCGAGACATCTTCGCGCATAGAATTGCCCGATTCGCGAAGGGGCGGTTGATCTCTGTGACTTGCCGGTGGCAAAGAATGAATTCAAGATGGCTAGCCCAATCCTGGCTCGCATAAACACACAAGAAACCCGTCCTGCGGGCTACGCCGAGGCTTGCTTCGAACCTTCCCGGAGTAACCTTTCGACTCGCTCCACGTCTGCGGGAACGTCCACGCTGACTGCATCGTGGACCGTTTCGACGACGCGAATGCGAAACCCGTTCTCGAGCCAGCGGAGCTGCTCGAGTTGCTCGATTGGTTCGAGCTGACCGGGCGGGAGTGTAGGGTACTCGACCAAAGCATCGTGGCGAAAGGCGTAAAGACCGAGATGTTTCCAATGGGACACGGCGAGGCCGGAGTTTGTGTCGCGAACCCATGGAATTGGAGCGCGGGAAAAGTAGAGTGCGTTGCCGTCGAAATCGAGCACGACTTTCACGATATTGGGGTCCATGATGTCGTTTGCTTCGGCAATTTCGATAGATGGCGTGGCGATCTGCACGGAGGAATCCTCGATCATCGCCGAGACGACCGTATCGATCGTGTCCGGAGCAATCAGGGGCTCGTCACCCTGAACGTTGACGTAAATATCAGCGGGTATGTGAGCGGAAACTTCAGCAATCCGGTCGGTACCAGAACGGTGATCGGCACGTGTCATGACAGCTTCCCCACCGAAGCCTTCCACAGCGGCTCGAATACGTTCGTCGTCTGTGGCAACAACGACACGGTTGACGGTTTTCGCCTGCCGAACGCGTTCGACCACGTGCTGAATCATGGGCTTCCCAGCGATCGGCGTAAGCGGCTTACCCGGAAAACGCGTGGATGCATAACGGGCGGGAATTGCAGCCAGAACTGTCGTGGAGCTAGCCATTCGTCTTCCAAAAGTAGAGGCGATTCTAACACGACAGCGCTCTTGCTCTCATGCCCGACATACACAGCCGTACGGAGCCGATCCCGGTTCTGGATGACGGTCCGCAGGCGAAGACCGAGGAAATGAACGTGAGTATTCTCCCTCAGTCGATTGAAGGCTTTGCCTGATCGTTTGCAACGTTTGGATTTGAGACAAAGGTTTAGGGCTGGGTGGGGTAGAAAACAGGGAGTTCGTTCATGGTTGATGAAGACGGTCCCAAGTCCTACCGACGGCTTGATTTCCGCACAGTCAGTGGTATTATCAGCCCGGGGCAGTTTGGGGGCAAATTGATCGAGCGATCAACCCCGAAGAGCTGTCGCAGGCGCAACACTGCAGTGTGTGCGGCTGCCGGTGTGCTGCTCATCGCAATTGCTTCTAGCATCCACGCCCAGCAAATACCTGCCGGGCCATCTGTTCCGGCTCCTTCCCAAGACAATACCGTCAAAGGACCCATCCTAAAAGCCGAGTCTGACTTGACGCTGGTGTATGTCACGGTCACCGAACCCACGGGACGCCTGGTGACCGGCTTGGAACAAAGCAATTTCCGCGTATCCGAAGACGGCAAAGAACAGGAAATCGTGAAGTTCGCGAGTGAAGATGTTCCCGTCTCGATCGGCGTTATTTTCGACATGAGCGGCAGCATGGGTGACAAGCTCGATAAGTCGAAAAACGCCGCCGTGCAATTCCTCCTTACCGCGAATCCGCGCGACGAGTTCTTCCTGGTGGACTTTAATGATCGCGCTCAATTGGTGAGTCCCTTCACCGGTAGTGTTGACGACATTCAGAGCCGCCTGATGTACGTCGGTGCTCGTGGGATGACGGCGCTGTACGATGGCGTGTACCTGGGCCTCAGCCAGATGAGAGGAGCACACAACAGAAGGAAAGCATTGCTCATCATATCTGATGGGGGCGATAATCATAGTAGGTATGGGGAGAATGACGTCCGTAACTTCGTACAGGAGTCGGACGTGCAGATTTATGCTATTGGTCTCTATGAGGCCGATGGCGGCCCCACTCCAGAAGAGCGCAACGGCCCTTCGCTTCTGAATGAATTGACGCATTTGACCGGCGGAAGAACGTACACGGTACGCTCTCCTTCGGAATTGCCGGACATTGCGACGAAGATCAGCCAGACGTTGCGCAATCAGTACGTGATTGGATACAGACCGAGCGACGAAGCCCATGACGGCAAATGGCGCAAGATTAAGGTCACGGTTCGACCACCCAAGGGTGTTCCTCCCCTTACGGTTTATGCGAAGACCGGGTACTATGCGCCCGGGCGCTAAAACTCGTTCCCTGCTCATCTTTTCGATAATCGTAGTCGCGATGCTGGTTGTCTTGACGATCGTCATCGCTGTCTGGGGAAATCCCCTTTTCGCTCAAGAGGCGAACCCTGCGCAAATCCAGGTTCCGACAATTAATATCCCCCCGCCGCCGGATAGCGCCTCGGGTCAAAAAGGCAGCACGATCAAATCCACGGTCGATATGGTGGTGCTGCACGTCAGCGTCACCGACGACCGCGGGGAAATGATCGATAACCTCTCCGGAAAGAATTTCCGCGTCTTCGAAGATAAGGTCGAGCAGAAAGTTTCGCTATTCACCCACGAGGACATCCCGCTGACAATGGGCCTCGTAATCGACAACAGTGGCAGCATGCGCGAAAAGCGCGCGCAAGTGAACGCGGCCGCAATGACGTTCGTCAAGACGAGCAATCCGCAAGACGAAGCGTTTGTCGTGAATTTCAATGACGAATACTATCTGGATACCGACGGCGACTTTACGAACAACCAGCAGGACATGTCGGACGCGTTGGCGCGAATTGATTCGCGCGGCAGTACCGCCCTGTATGACGCTGTAATCGGCTCGCTGAATCACCTGAAAATGGGGCATAAGGACCGGCGGGTATTGCTGCTCGTCACGGACGGTGAAGACACGGCCAGCCGCAGTTCCTTTACGGATACGATTCGCGCCGCTGAGAAGTCCAACGCAACCATCTACGCCATCGGCGTCTTCAGCCAGGACGACCGCAAGAGCGATAAGCGAATGGTTCGCAATTCGAGCCGCGTACTGAAAGAACTGGCCGACTCCACCGGCGGCGAAGCGTATTTCCCAGAAACCCTCGAAGAAGTCACGCCCCTGTGCCAGCGCGTGGCCCGCGAGATCCGCGATCAGTACACCATCGGCTACTACCCGAGCAACACCGCAATGGACGGTAGTTTTCGCGCGGTGAAAGTGGAAGTCGCCGCAGCCGGCCATGGCAAGATCAATGCCCGCACCCGCACCGGGTATTACGCGCAGACTGCTCCCGCAGCCGGCAATTGAGGTTTACCACTCGACTTACCTCGACTCACCTTGGCGGACGAGCCGCGTCTATTCATCGAATTGAAAAGCGTCTGATTGAGCTTTTGAAGCAAGCCGGTAGAACAAAAAAGACACCGACGTGCCGGACGATCTGGGTATGCCGCGCAATGCAGTCCAGGAATGAGGCGCAATTCGCAATGGTTCTACCTTAAATCGATCCTCACGGTTGCCGGCCAGCCGACGACTGACTCGGCTCTGCATTTTCCTCTCCCACTCTCGGCGGCGCCGGCGGCTGTTTCGGCAAAGCCGCGGACTCCTGCTCGTTCCGCATAGCGTGAAACGTGCTGCAACCGCCCACCATATTTCCGGAGACGTCCTTCGTGCGCGGATTGAACGCTCCCTCCACGCCCAACATGGCGACTCCCGGAGGCACCGGCGGATTCCAGTTCAGCGGGAGCAGCTTGAACTTTCCGGTCGCAGGATCGTAATTCCCTTTCAGGTTAAACGAGCCGCTTGCGCCGCCCATATTGTCGGGCTGCGCGAA
This sequence comes from Candidatus Acidiferrales bacterium, assembly GCA_035275865.1. Classification (GTDB taxonomy): domain Bacteria; phylum Acidobacteriota; class Terriglobia; order Acidiferrales; family UBA7541; genus Palsa-295. The sequence continues at coordinate 12,822 of DATEME010000003.1, forward strand.
CGTCAGCCTGCCCCTGGCCGAGTCGTCGTCACTCGCCACGATCGCGAGCTTCAGCTTGACGCTGCCATTCGGGCATTGATAACTGCCCTCATAAACACCTGTCGCCAGGCTGGCTGCTTGCGCTGAGGCGTTCCCTGCGTAAGAGAGTATCCAAACAATCCCGGCCGCAAAAACAGCTCCGATTCTCAAAGCTTTCATTTCGTTCCTCGAGCGAATCAAAAGTCAAACGTCGACCTCGCTCACAAAAGTCTACAATGACAGCCCAGCCCTTCATTTGTCCTAATTTGCGCACGCGCGTATACTCATGTATTTAGCCGATGTCCACCAAACCCACCGAGAGTCCCTCTGAAGGGACTGCAATGCCCAAAGTCACACCTGGGCCGGATGTCACAGCCGAAGTTCGCCCGGTTCCGGCCGACGCCGAAGAGATTCGCGTCCGAGGCGCCCGTGTGCACAATCTGAAGGAGATAGACGTTGCGCTCCCGCACAACGCACTGAACGTGGTGACGGGCGTTTCCGGCTCGGGCAAATCGAGCCTGGCCTTCGACACTCTTTACGCCGAGGGGCAGCGCCGGTATATCGAATCGCTTTCAGCGTACGCGCGCCAGTTCCTTGAGCGCATCGAAAAGCCCGACGTCGATGAGATTACCGGAATTGCGCCCGCAATAGCCATCCGACAGAAGAACTCCACGCGCAATCCGCGGTCCACCGTCGCCACCGCCACGGAGATCTACGATTATTTGCGGCTGCTTTATGCGCGCGTGGGTCGCACCTTCTGCTTGCGCTGCGGATACGAAGTGCGCAAAGACACGCTCGACGAAATTGCTGCTCGCGTTCTGACTTTGCCCGAAGGCCGTCGCTTTTACGTGCTCTACGAATTGAGAATCGGCGCGGACGGCACCGCACCGGCAGCGTCCGCCACGACACGGCCTGCGCAAAAGCCTGCGCGAAAAGTGGCCCGTCCCACATCGGACTCCGTTCGCGACACGCTTGTCAGCTTGCAGAAGCGCGGCTTCAGCCGGCTATATCAGAACAGCCGCGTTTTTGAGTTTTCGACGCCTCAGGATCTGCTTGACGTCGATTTCGCCATGCCCGTGTACGTGCTCGTCGACCGGCTCGCTCTTTCGCCCGAAATCCGTTCCCGATTGATGGACTCGATCGAGATCTGCTACCGCGAAGGTCGCGGCGAAGCGATCCTCGAATTCGTCCCGGATCCCGCATCGCAGCAAGCGGATACGGCGCCACCCGAACGCATGATGTTCAACGAGCGTTTCGACTGCAAAAATTGCGGCGCTCAATACCAGGAGCCTGAACCAAGGCTTTTTTCGTTCAACAATCCTTACGGCGCATGCCCGCGCTGCCAGGGCTTCGGAAACACGGTCGATTTCGACATCGACCGCGTCGTGCCCGATAAGAGCAAGACGCTCGCCGAAGGCGCAATCGATCCGTGGTCGAAACCGCGCTATCGCGCACTGGCGCAGGAGATGAAGAAGTACGCCAAAGCAAAGGGAATTCCGCTCGACGTTCCCTTCTACGATCTCACGCCCGCCCAATGCGACGCGATAATCGATGGAGACCGCAAAGAAGATTATCCCGGCGTCAAAGGCTTTTTTGCGTGGCTCGAACGCAAGAAATACAAGCTGCATGTTCGCGTTTTTCTGAGCCGTTATCGCGGCTATGCGACTTGTCCCGATTGCCGCGGCACGCGCCTGCGCGCCGAAGCTCGCGCCGTGAAAATCGCCGGACTGGCGATCACGGAAGTCTGCCAGATGACGGTAAAGGAAGCTCGCCCGTTCTTCGACGGCCTGAAGCTGACCGAAATGGAAGCCGCAATTGCCGAAAAACTCGTCGAGGAAATCCAGCAGCGCCTGCGCTTCCTTGATGAAGTCGGGCTCGATTACGTCACGCTCGACCGGCTCACCTCCACCCTTTCGGGAGGCGAGGCGCAGCGCATTCAACTCGCTACGTCGCTCGGCTCGCATCTGGTCGGCGCTCTCTATGTTCTCGATGAACCTTCCATCGGCCTGCACCCGCGCGATACGGATCGTCTCATTTCGATCCTCAAAGGCCTCCGCGATTTGGGCAATACGCTCGTCGTGGTTGAACACGATCCCGAAATGATGAAGGCCGCGGATCGCATTTATGATCTCGGTCCTGGCGCGGGCGAACACGGCGGAAGGCTCATTTTTTCCGGTACGCTCAAACAGATGCTCGACGCGCCGCAATCGCTCACCGGCAGATATTTGCGCGGTGAGCTGAAAATCCCGGTACCGCAACAGCGCCGAAAGCCGAGCGGCAAATTCCTGAAAATCGCCGGTGCGCGAAGCCACAATTTGAAATCCGTCGATATCTCGATTCCGCTTAACCTCCTCGTGGCTGTAACGGGCGTTTCGGGATCGGGCAAATCCACGTTGGTCTACGACGTAATTCACGAAGCCCTGCTTGCAAAACGCACCGGCCGCGCCTGGCAGGAGATTTGCGATCGCATCGACGGCGACGCATTGATCGATGCCGTCGAAATGGTCGACCAGTCCCCCATCGGCCGCACGCCGCGTTCGAATCCCGCCACATATCTAAAGGCTTTTGACACAATACGGGACATCTTTGCCGCGACTCCTGACGCGAAAAAGCGCGGATTCTCCGCCGGCCATTTCTCTTTCAATATTCCCGGCGGCCGTTGCGAAGCTTGCCAGGGCGATGGCACCGTCACCGTTGAGATGCGTTTTTTGGCGGATGTGGAACTCGTATGCGAGGAATGCCATGGCACGCGATTCAAGCAAAGCGTGCTCGAAGTTCGTTACAAGGATAAGAATATTCATGACGTGCTGCAGATGACGGTCCGCGAAGCGCTCGCGTTCTTCGCATCACATCCAAAAGCGACGTCGCGGCTTCGCGTGCTCGACGAAGTCGGCCTTGGTTACCTGCGTTTGGGTCAATCCGGCACCACGCTCTCGGGCGGCGAGGCGCAACGCCTGAAGTTGGCCGCGCATCTTACACGTCAGGAAACAGCGGGCATTTTGTATATATTTGATGAGCCGACTACTGGCCTGCACTTTGACGACATCCAGAAGCTGCTCGCGGCGTTTCGCAAGTTGATCGAAGGCGGAGCGTCCGTCATCATCATTGAACACAATCTCGACGTGATCAAAGCCGCCGATTGGGTGATCGATATGGGCCCGGAGGGCGGCGATGCTGGTGGACGCGTGATCGCCGCCGGTACGCCGGAACAGATCGCGCGGAATTCGCAATCGCACACGGGAAAGTATCTGGCTCGCGCTCTCGAAGAGCGCAATTTGCTTTCGCGC
>DATEME010000004.1:0-2541 GCA_035275865.1 Candidatus Acidiferrales bacterium
TCCGACGGGCAAGACGGCGACACTTGCAAAAACCGTGTCTGGACGAAACATTTGCGAGTCCCACCCGACATCGCAAACGGCATCGTGCCTTTCCTCGTGAGGAACATTTCCCCGAAAACGGACAAAGTCCAGGTTACGATGATCGTCGCGACGCCTAAGCCCAGGCTCGTGCACCTCTCGATCTCGCCGACCGCGGTTCAGACGTTCCCTCTGGATGGCTCAAAACTCGAGGCGACGCGTTACGCTTTGAACGTGGACCCGGGCGGAATGTTTGGGCCTCTCGTGAAAATCACCGGGCGCGAACCGCCGCCAAGCTTCGTCTGGATGCTCCATAGTAAGGTGCCGTCGTTTGTGATGGCTCAGAGGGCGTTTCTCGATGGGCCCGTTTGCAGAATCGAGCGCGCCTCGCCCGATTCCACTCCTGATGAAGATGCGCAAGACTCAAGCTCCTAAAAGCCGCTGAGTAAGTCGGCGGCTCCCTTACCGATATTTCCAGCGAGATTCGCGGTGTAGAACCGTTTAGGCGTCTGTTTGGTTGGCGTGCGCTTGGCAAACAGTTACATTGACACCGGTTCATGCCTCGGCTACTCTAATGAAGATGATGAACCGGAGGCCGAACGCCGCATGCTGTCTCTGTTGTATGACCTACATGTGTGTGCCGAGGCTCCGGGTTATGCCTACATAAGTTTGCAGTAAAACTGGACTTGTACGCCGCCCGCCCTCGGAATTAGACCGAGAGGCGGGTTTTTTTATGGAATTTCGAATGACCGTGACGACCAGCGAATTCGAGACGTTAATCAGCCAGACGGAGCACCTGAAGGCGCTTGAGGCCGAAAGCATCTTTATTCTGCGCGAGGCTGCGGCAGAGTTCGCGCATCCGGTGATGCTCTATTCCATCGGGAAAGACTCGTCGGTGATGCTGCGGCTCGCCCAGAAGGCGTTTTATCCGGGCAAGATCCCGTTTCCGTTGCTGCACGTCGATACGAGCTACAAGTTTCCCGAGATGATCACGTTTCGCGATTGGTACGCGAAGGAAGTTGGCGCGGAGCTGATCGTCCATAAGAATCAGAAGGCGCTTGATAACGGCGCGAACCCCTACGATCTCGGCACGCAAAAGTGCTGTGGTTTCCTCAAGACTCGTTCGCTGCTTGATGCTCTGGCCGAGGGTGGCTTCGACGCGGCATTTGGCGGCGCCCGTCGTGATGAAGAGAAGTCGCGAGCCAAGGAACGGGTCTACTCGTTCCGCGACGCGCAAGGGCAATGGGACCCCAAGAACCAACGCCCGGAACTTTGGACTCTTTTCAACGGCCGCCATCACAAGGGCGAGAGCATCCGCGTCTTCCCGCTCTCGAATTGGACCGAGATGGACGTGTGGCTCTATATCTACACGGAAAACATCCCGATCGTGCCGCTCTATTTCGCGAAAGAACGCGACGCGGTCGTGCGAGGGAATACGATTTTGCTGCCACAAAATGGCGTGCGTCTGTTGCCGGGCGAAAAAACGCAGAAGGTGATGTGCCGCATGCGCTCGCTCGGATGCGTGCCATGCACCGGCGCGATACTATCGCAAGCGGACACGGTGCCGAAAATTATCGAAGAAATGGTCTCATTCCGCCGGTCCGAGCGCGAGAATCGCGTGATCGATCATGATGAGGAAGGCTCGATGGAGATCAAGAAGCGCGAAGGGTATTTCTGATGTCGAGTTTCTCGACGGAGCCTCGAATATCGACCGCTGCGGCTGCGAGTAGCCGCCTGGGCGAGCGTTCTTCGCTCGCCCCGAATGAAGGCCTATTGCGTTTTAGTACGGCGGGAAGCGTCGACGACGGCAAGTCCACGCTGATCGGGCGCTTGCTTTACGACAATCAGTCGGTATTTGAAGACCAGCTTGCATCGGTGAAGAAAAGCAAAGTCAATCGATCGAGCGGCCCGATTGATTTTTCGCTCCTTACGGACGGTTTACGCGCCGAGCGCGAGCAGGGGATTACGATCGATGTCGCATACCGGTATTTTTCCACGCCGCGGCGCAAATTCATCATCGCCGATACCCCCGGCCACGAGCAGTACACGCGCAACATGGCGACGGGTGCGTCGACGGCCGATGCGGCCGTTGTGCTGATCGACGCGACCAAGGGTGTTTTGCGCCAGTCGCGCCGGCATGCGTATATCGCGAGTCTGCTCGGCGTGCAGTACATCATCGCCGCCGTAAACAAAATGGACCTGGTCGATTATTCGCGCGAGGTGTTCGAGCGGCTTTCGGCGGATTTCAATGACCTCGCTACACATCTGAATGTGCGCAGTGTTTATCCCATTCCCGTCAGCGCCCTTGAAGGCGACAACGTGGTCCATCGCAGCAGCCGCATGCCGTGGTTCGAAGGGCCTTCGCTGCTTGAATATCTCGAAACGATTCCGGTAAACGACGCCGCGTCGTTTGGCCCGCTGCGTTTTCCGGTGCAATACGTCGTTCGCCCAGATGCGAGCTTCAGAGGATTTGCGGGCCGGATTGCGTCAGGCGTATTGCGGGCGGGTGCCAGCATTGTTGCC
>DATEME010000005.1:0-3159 GCA_035275865.1 Candidatus Acidiferrales bacterium
TCACCGTCGCCTGCACCGTAATTCCGCGCGCCCGGTCGTTCATCTTCATTAGCCGTTCGATTTGCAACGCCAACTCATGCACGGCATTCACACCCGCGCCCGGATCGATCCCCGCATGCGCCGCCCTCCCGCGCACAATAATTTCCGCAGTGCCTACGCCCTTGCGCTGTGTTTTCAAATCGCCGCGCGGCCCGAGTGACGGCTCAAGCACCAACACGGCATCGCTGCGCCGCGCCTCGGCCTCGATCAATTTTCTCGAAGTGCCGCTCCCGATCTCCTCGTCCGAATCCCAGAAAAAGACGAGCCGCTTGGCTGGCTTCACACCCACTTCGCGCATTGCGTCCACAGCAAACAGGGCCAGCACGAGCCCGCCCTTCATATCGAATGTCCCCGGGCCAAACGCCCGTCCGCGGGAAACGTGAAACGGCATCGCCCGCAGTGTACCGATGGGATAAACCGTATCCAAGTGCCCCAAAATCAGTAGCTGCCGAGAAGTGCCGCCACTTCGCGGCGCGATTTCGGCGCGAACATGATTCCCGCGCTCTCGTTGCCGAATTGTGCGCACCGCAGCGCCGCGCCGCCGCCATTCGCGCGCAACCATCTCTCCAAATCGATCCACCGCCGCCTTGTCGGCACTCGGCGATTCGCATTCCACAAATCGCCGCAGCGTCGCCACCATCTCCTTCTCGCGCCGCCGCAGCACCCGCACCATTTCCCGCATTTGAACACCAATAGTCATAGGCGAGTGCACGAGCCTAAGCAGAAATTCATCATTTTACAAGAAGAGTTCGGCCATCAGCCCATCTGCTGCTATGGTTGACGTATAACGTCCGTCGAGATCGTCGATTACTATTCACAGGAGATTCCCCGTGCGAAAACCAAAAGCCGAGAAACTCATACCGCCGGTGCATCCGGGCGAGATCCTCCACGAGGACTTCATCAAGCCGCTTCGCCTCAGCGTGAATAAGCTCGCTCTCGAATTGCACGTGCCCGCCACGCGCATTGGCGACATCGTCCACGGCCGCCGCCGCATAACGGCGGAGACTGCTCTTCGCCTGGCGCGTTACTTTCAGACGAATGCAGAATTCTGGCTCAACCTGCAGAATTTCTACGATCTAGAGATCTCTCGGCGTCGCGGCAAGATTTCAGAAATCGAATCGCAAGTGCAACCCATGCGCGCATCTGCGTGACGCTAGGCCTTGTGGTGATGCCGAGCGCCTTCACGCCCATAACCCCTACGATGTAGTGTTTGGCGCCGACGCTGTCAACGCGTTTTCACTGAGTAGCTCGTGCCGCAGCGGGTGCCGTTGGAACATTCGTCGGCGTCGGATTCACGGGATTAAACTTCGCCGCCAGCTCCGGCGTCGACTGAACCTCGGCAGGATTTACATTCGTCGCCCTTGCCACCTCAACCGCGAAAACGTAGCTGGGCCCGAACATGTTGCTCCGGAAGATCACCATAGTTTCGTCGGGAGAAAACCGGACATTGGGCTCGAGCCGGTAATTATGGTGCGCCATATTGACGAGCCGCTCGGAGCGAAACACGCCCGGCTGCCAGAAATCCGGCCCGTTCAGCGCGCCTGCACCGGTAATCTTCTTCGGCCGGAACAGTTCGATCCACTCGCCGTCCGGCGCTTTCGCCACCTGGCCCGGATCACCGCCGTCGCCTGTGAACAAGTCTGCATTCTTCGTCAGGTTGAAGTGAATCGACCACTCATTCCGCTCCATGTGATAGGCCGTCCGCTCGCCCGTTTCCAGATTGTAGCCGGCAAGGAAGAAATCCTCGCCACGCGGATATTGCCAGTCATACCAAATCGTCTTGCCGTCGAGCCCCCAGAACTCGTGGCCGAAAATCTCCATCGTCATCGTCCGCTTGTGTACCAGCGTGTTGTGCGTGCCATCGGCATGTATGGTCCAAATCCGATCCACCTTCTGCCACGGCCCTTCATGGCAATACATCAAGAGTTCGGGGTCCGAAGGAGAAAACAGCAAGTGGTTGATCCAGTCCGTCGAATGCAGCAGGATTTTCATCTTTCCATTGTCTGGTCCGGGACGAAGATCGATCGTGTAGAGCAGCAGCGGCTGCCGCGAGGCGAGCCGACGCTCCATCATCTGTCCTTTGGATTCGGCCTGCACGTCTCCCGCTGTCCCATTGTTTTGCGGCGGTCGTGGCTGGTTTCCCGCCACCGCAGGCCCGTCGTTCATCGTTCCTGCCGCGAGCGTCTCGTCGGCGTTGATCGTGATCACGCTTTCTCCGCGCTCGAGCCCACCGACGACTCTCGTCACTTCGCCCGTATACATATCCGCTCTGTAAAGCCCGTTGTTCTTCGTCTCAGCATCGAACTTGGTAAAAAAGACCGATGGCGTCTTGCGTCCCGCCTGCACGAGATGAACCGCGTATTCAAAACGCGCTCGCGGATCGTTGTCGCCGGCCGGAGGCGTACCGTTCGGCACAAGCAGCCGCGTCTTCTTCGTCGCGAAATCAAACACGTGAACCCCGTCGGGCGCCGTATAAACCATGAGCTTCCCGTCCGGGCTGTATGCGTTGACGTTGAAGTACAGCGACTGCGACCCTGGCTCGTCCGTCAACCGGAAGACGCGGTGCCCTGTGTCCTTATCGACCCACGTCTTCGGCGGCTCCTGTGCAACAACAGCGCTAGCGATGAATGCAACAGCCAAAATGAAAAGAAAGATTCGATTCATGTCACTCACCTTCATGCTGCGGTGTTTCTCCATCCAACACGCTCCTTCGCTCCCACACTACTTGAAGCTTCATTGATTCGATTTGGATGGCGTGTCGAGCCCATCCAATATTTTCGACCAACGACTCCGGCGCTGCTCTTCCGTCGTATCCTCAACGCGCGTTGCCAAAGTCCACATGTGCCCAGCGGGGTCTTGAAGCCAGCCGATTCGGTCGCCCCAGAACTGTGTCTCAACCGGAACAACGAGCTTGCCACCGAGCTTCAATCCGCGCTCTACCGCGGCATCTACATCCTCCACATATAGGTAAATCACGACCGGGGAGCTCCCGTCAGGCTTAGGCGCGCGGCTTGGCAAGGCAGGCCATTCGGCTTCCAGCATCAGCATCGCCGGTCCGAATTTCAACATAGCGTGGCCTACTCGCCCGTCCGGGGCGGGCCGGCGGAGCGCCTCGACTGC
>DATEME010000006.1:0-1853 GCA_035275865.1 Candidatus Acidiferrales bacterium
GGAAGGAATTGATGGCGCTCGCCGCGGGCCTGCCGACGATCTGCACATCTCTGCTGGAGGCATCGCTCGCGAAGGTCCACTTTCCGCGTTGGCCCTCTGTATAATCAGCGGCGACGCTGTCCGCCGACGCCAACCCCCATCGCATCCGCCCAGGTTTTCTGCCATTGTTCGGCCAATTGCAGCCAAAACTGCATCGGGTTCATCGCGGCCCCTGCCAAAGCGTCTGCGTTAGGCCAAGTGCCGGCCGGCACGCCGGGCAAGGATTTTAGCTTCGACAACATCGTCGACGGAGCGCTCATCGGGTTTGGTGATTTGATCTGCTCCTCCCAAACATCCATCATGTGATCCATCATTTGGATCTGCATTTTCGTGATGCTGTGAACCTGCGCTCGAGTGGCATCCACGATTTGCTCCGGCCATCCCAGCGCCCGCGCAGCCGCAGCCATCTTCTCAATGACTTGCTCGCTGTTTTTCTCGTTGCTCTTGGCCGTTTCGATGCGCCAGGCCGACATCGCGTCAAAGGCTGCGTTCACTGCCTGGCGCGCCTCATGCGAAAGTCCGGGAACCGACATCGAATTGAAATTGCGAGGCTTTGCGGAATTGTCCTGCATGGCCCGTCTCCTCTCTGCGGATCGACTTTATCGATAGTTCACCTGACCGCGCCGAAGCGTTCGCAGGAGATCTATTCGAGCGCCGCGCTGGATTTGCGACCGGCCTGCCCCCCGCTTACGGCAGTGAGTTGAACCAAGCCTCCACATCCTTTTTGGCCTGGTCTTTAACAAGCCCGTAGCGTTCCTGAATCTTACCCTCAAGTTGCTCTTGCCGCCAGGGCGCCTGCTCAGCCATGGCGGAGGCAACGCCGCACAGCGGCGGCGGGCCATTGCGCGGTAAAGCTTATCACCCGCACCCGTGACCCGTTCGAGCGATCGATCAGCGCGTGCGAACAGATTTCGTCGTCGATGTCGGCGACGTCGATCTCCGTCGTCGGCCGCCACTGCAAGGTCTTGGGTATATCGCCGGGCCAGATTCGCCATGCGGAACCGTCTCTGAGTTCCACCAGATGGCTCCTATCGTGTCTTTTGATCTGCATCGCCGATCTCCCGTATAATCGATCCGAGCACACCAATCCGACAACCAGTTAACAGGGTCCGGGCAAAATCAGTTCCAACCGGTGGGTACCGTGAAGCATTGGAACAAATTATGCCAAGCCTTCGAACAACTTCTCCGACGTGGAACAAATTATTCGACGATAGCTCTCGGGAGCGCGCTAGGGCGGCGGCTGCACGTCCTTACCGCTAGCTCCGATCACGAAATCGAGACGGCTTTCGCCGCTGCCGTCGAACGGAAAGTCGGCGCGCCGCCGCTCGTCGGCCGAAACGTCACCGTCATTGTCTTAAGCTACATCATTTGCCGCGGAGCCGGACTGATTCTTGCGCTATCATTTCTCGACGCTCTCAGGAGGACGGAGCATGTGGCTAGAGGATCACTTTGGAAACGGCTCGATCTTACAGCGCAATGAGCGAGTCAAATTGGCGGCCTCGTTTTGGAACAACACAGGGGCAGGTATGGTCATTGGCGGTATGGCGGCGGCATTCTTCTTAGACAAGCCGCAAGGCACTTGGACGAAAATCGGCATTGCATAGCGGGACTTGTGCTTGGCTGGCTTTGCTATCTCAGGCTTTGCTACTCAATCGCCAGCAACATTTTGACTTATATGCACACAGCGCCCGAAGAGCGCCACTAGGGCAGCGGGTGCTGCAGATGGTTGGGCAACCTCGCGAGGCCGCGAACAGATCGTGCCGACCTGTTCGCCACCAGCTGCCGGCGTAAATGACAGATCGATCTTAGCTGAT
>DATEME010000007.1:0-1461 GCA_035275865.1 Candidatus Acidiferrales bacterium
TCCAATCCGCCAGCTTCCGCTGTGCGCGCAGGAGACGCCAGTGCTCAAGCGAGTCAGCGACGGGCATTGGGTGGCGTGTCACCTGCGCGGCTAGACGAACTGCGGCGGCGGCGCGCCGAGGACATCGCGCCCGCCTTCGGGCGCTCCAGGGCCGTGCGGATGCGCTTATGTCGCTGCCGACCCGCTCCTAAATACGAACCGCATTCGCGTCAGCACCTTGGCGCCCGGGGCGCGACTGCCGACGATGCACGGCATTCGGGAGTATGTCGAAGCGGGTGGGCTGATGTCCTATGGACCAAACGTCATGGACCAACATCGCCGCGCCGCTGAAAGCACCAATGTGGCCGCCCGGACGCTTGGGCTGCATGTCATCCATGCAAGCAGCGAACGCAACTTCGATGCAGCCTTTGCAACCTTGCTCCAAGTCCACTCGGGCGCGCTGCCCCCGATCCGTTCTTCCTTAGTCAGCGCGATCAGCTCGCCACACTAGCGGTCCAACATGAAGTTCTCGCGAGTTATAACCTGCGTGAGTTCGCAGTGGTCTGATGAGCTATGGTACTAGCGTTACCGAGGCAAGTCGGCAGGCCGTCCTGTTCGCGCGGCTGGGTTCCGCTCACGAAAACGCTTGCGGCATCGTTCCGCGTCCCTCACTCCAACCGCTCCATCAAGCCCTGCAGCAGCCGGGTGCGCGGCTCGATCGAAGAGAAGAGCATGTATTCATGATTCGTGTGTGCGCCGGCGCCGTCGACGCCGAGTCCATCGAGTGTTGGGATCCCCATCGCGACCGTGAAATTGCCGTCCGATCCGCCGCCGACGAGCGGCGCCCTCTCTAGCTGGAAGCCAATCTCCTTTGCAATGGCCGCGGCTTTGTCGAACAGGAGATCGACGCCCCGTCCACGCACGAACGGTGGGCGTGTGATCTTGCCCGTCACCGCCGTTTCGATGTCGGGTCGCGACGATTTCAGGGCCTTGATCTTAGCTTCCATCTCGCTTGCACTCGCATGGTCGCAGAAACGCAGGTCCACCTCGATCATGCATTCTTCCGCGACCGTATTTCGAGCGGTGCCACCATTAACCAATCCGACATTCGTCGTGATGCCGCGCGTATGGTCACCTAACCCAGTAATCGCAAGCACGATCTCCGCCATTGCAACGATGGCGCTGCGACCCTTGTCAGGGTCGTGGCCGGCGTGCGCGGACCTGCCCGTGGTGCGGATAACGAAGACGCCGATGCCCTTGCGCTCAGTCACGACCTTGCCGCCCTCGCGCGAAGGCTCGGTGACGAGGACGTAACGTTGGCCGCGCGCCTCGCGTTCGATAACGCTACGTGAGACCGGGCTGCTCAGCTCTTCGTCCGGCGTGAACAGGAACGTGATCGGCAATTTCGTGCGCCGCCTCGCCAGGGCAATCCGGCGGAACGCCGCGACAGCGAGCACCAGCCCTCCCTTCATGTCGTAAATG
>DATEME010000008.1:0-21591 GCA_035275865.1 Candidatus Acidiferrales bacterium
AAGGCCGCGGCTCTACGTTCAAACCTTGAAACCGGGCGCGGCGAGAACATTTTGTGCCGAGAATTGCGGTGCGTGCGGCTTAAATCGAGATAAAGCAGCCTGCATTTGCAAAGAAAAAGCCAGAAAAGGCTGCGTTTGCGGCGGGAGCACCGGCTCTCGTACGCGAGTTTCGAGTGCCGCTTCGAGTGCCGCGCTGAAGGCCGCGGCTCTACGTTCGAACCTTGAAACCGTGCGCGGCGAGAACACTTTGCGTGGTTATGAAAAAAATGCCGGCAGGAGCGATTGGCTCCTGCCGGCAAGCGATGCAACATCGGATTCGGTTCTATCTCTGCCACTCGCCGATGCGAGGGCGCAGAGTTAGAAGATGAACTTCACCGCAAGCTGAATTAGCCGTTGGTTCCAGTTCGCGTTCATGCCCTGAATTTGTCCGGGCAGGTGCGAGCTGTCAATTTGAACCGGCGGAACGGTGTTCTTAATGCCGGTCGGACCAGTGCCGGTGAAGGTGATACTGGTGTTCGGCGTGTTGAACATCGGGGTGTTGAACACGTTGAATACCTCCACGCGGAACTGCATCTTGAGTTGCTCCCGGATCGGAAACTCCTTAAAGAGCGAGGCGTCGAAGCGATCCAAACCAGGACCACGGAATTGGTTCGGGTGCTCGTTGCCTCTGGTACCAGGAGTCGGGTTGACGAAGCAGTTCGGGTTATACCACATCAACATACCCTTGCCACTAACGCCGGGATACACGTTGGCCGGAACGTTGTTTGCGTTGCAGATCTGATCGTAGTTCCCGGCGTTCACACCGTAGGGCAAGCCTGTCTGGTGCGACCCGGAGCTATTGATAGACCATCCACCGAGGACCGCGCGCTCCACACCTGTCGCGGACTTCGCGAAAGGCAACGCGTAGTTCACTTGCCATGTGATGCGGTGCGTTACGTCCTGCCCATCGTTACCCCAATCTGAGTGCTGCCAACCGAAGACATTGTGGCAGACCTTGTCACCTTCGGCCGCGCAGGAGGTAACCAGCGGGAATGACGACGAGACGTACGCGAGAGAGGGCCCTCCGCCGTTCGCCTCATCCACCCAACAGGGCTGATAGGGACCGAACATTGAAGCAACGCAACCGCGCGGGCCAGCGACGTTGTCCAACATGTGCGACCAAGTGTAGCCCAAGTTCACGGTCAAGCCGTTGTTGAAGCGGCGGACCAAGGTGGCCTGCAAGGCGTTGTAGACGGACGTACCGAGAGCGGCCTCCTCTACGACGCTGATGTTGTTGGCCATCCACGGGTATCCGGGCAAGCTGCCGTAGCCGTATGCAGACTGGCCGCCGGTGACCATCGGTAGCGTCGCGTTCTTAGGAGCACTCTGGGTCGGGTTCGCTGCCACGTTCTGATTGGTGCTGGAATTCAGCGGAGAAATGTGACGGCCGATCTGGCCCACATAACCGAGGCTGACCACGTTCGCGCCGAACTGCTTTTGCAGGTCAAGGTTGAACTGCTCCAGCATATTTTCCTTCGTGATGAACGGCGGAACGCCCTGGAAGCTCTTGCCGGCGTACTTTGTCGTGTCTGTTGCAGTGGTGATGTCGAGGACTGGAGTTGGAAGACCAAGATTAAAGAATGGTCCGCCCAAACCGCCATCGCCACCGCCAGCAATAGAAGCACAAGACGCGCAGTAGACGGTGCTGCTGGTGAGGGAGGTACCCGTGGTGCAACCGGAACCGCTGTAGGGACAGGTGCCATAATTCGCGACAGCGCCAGCGCCAAACTGCCCTGGAGCGCCGTTGAACTGGGCGCCACTCACAGCGTATGCACCATTGGTCAGACCAGTCCCAGGGATATTGCCGCAGACGTTGGCCGAGCCCGTCTCATTCTCGAGCCCGCAATTGGCTGCATAGCTGAACGGCGGATTATTGAAGTAATACGGGGACTCGTAGTTCACGGGGAAGAACGTGAGACCGAATCCACCTCGAAGAACCATGTTGTGCTTCAACGTGGCCGCGAAGCCAAACCTGGGGGCGATGTCCGTATAAGGCGTCGGAACTTCGACCGTCGGGCTCTGATCCGTGCCAGGCAGAGCGGGGGACATCAGCTTGCCGGTATACGGGTTGTACTGCGAGATCCGACCATGGACCTCGGTGTAGGGCGAGAAGATGTCGTAGCGCAGACCGAGGTTCAGAGTGAGCCAAGGGCGCATGCGCCAATCGTCTTGGACGTAAGCGCTCGGTTCCCAAGAGCGGAAGCCGGGCTGACGGAGAGCATTGCTGCGCGACAGAGTTACATCCAAACCTTCGAGCAGGTCGCCAAAGGCCACTCCCGTGTAGGAACCGTTGAAGGTGAACGTGCCCTGTGAATTCGAGCTCTGGCCAATCGTGGCACGGCGGCGGATGAGCGTGGCGCCAAAGCGGACGCTATGCGCACCGTGGGTCCAAGTGACAACTCCCATGTACTGGAACGAGGTATCGTATTCCAAGAGTGGGATAAAGCTAGTGTCGCCAATGCCCTGATAGCTATTGCCGCCGTTGAGGCCCGCAACGCTGATCGATGCAAGACCGGAACCGACGACGCTGGGAATGATGTGTCCGGCGTTGACGCAGGCGCTGGCGTCGCAGGGGAAGCCGAGCGCGTTGCTCACAAACGTGTTGTTATTCGCCGGCCACGACTCGATGTTGCTGCGGAAGACGCCAAGCTTCAAGTTCAGAACCACGTTCGAGTTGTAAACGTGAACGTAGGAGGCACCGAATTGCTCCTGGGTTTCCGTGTTGGGCCCGGCGTATTGACTCACAACAGGCAGAACCGCTACGCCGCCGGAAGCCTGCGGCAAACCGGTCGCGGGGTTGATGTGAACGACGGGAAATCCGTTTGGATTTTGAGTCGTTTCGCCGTTGTGCGTATACCGGCCATAGAACGTGTCTTTGTCAGAGAAATGCTGGTCAACGCGGACGTCCCACGTGTCGCTCGTAAAAGTCTTCACCGGAGTCGCGCTGAGATTTGAGGTCGTTCCAGGCAGGGTTGGAAGCGGGTACATGCTCATGTAAGCCAAGCCGAGAGTCGACAGGCAGCTTCCGGGAGTCGGATTTGCGCCGCAAGTCGGCAAGTTCATGCCGGTATTGCTCAGGTTGGCGCCAGTCTTTGTCTTATCTTGAGCATTGCTCCCACCCACGGCGCTTACGGGGTTGATGTCGGAGAAGTCGCCGGGCGTCGTCGGGCTCGTCCCGTCGGGGCAAGTAATCGCCCCACCCTTATAACCCTGCAATGCGGCGAGGGCGCTTCCGCGTTCGCAGAGCGTCGGCACGCTATAGAACTGCGTGTTAAACGGCGCGTAGGCGTAAGAAAGACCTTCCCAGTCGCCGAAGAAGAACGTCTTGTCCTTCTTGATCGGACCTCCGAAGCTGCCCCCGTACTGATTTTGGCGGAAGACCGGATTCGCGGCTGCGGGACAAGCCGCGGCGGTGGGGCAATTGTTGTATCCATTTACGGTGCTGCCAACCGGATTATCAGCCAGCTTGAAGTTCCAGTTCGGGTTTGTGTTCAGGACTTTGTTGCGGAAAAACTCATAGGCCGAGCCATGGAAGTTATTGCTGCCGGACTTCGTGATGACGTCTACGACAGCGCCTCCTGTGCGACCGACGGATGCGTCGTACTTGTTCGTCTGGATGTTCACTTCCTGCACAGCGTCGATCGAGGGGCGAACGCCGATCGTTCCAATGATGCGTTCATTGTTGTCCATGCCATCAACCATGTTCTGGTTCATGGTGTCGGTCTGGCCGTTGGCGGAGAACGACGATGTAAGGCGGCGGTCATCGGGCCTGTTACCCTGAATGATGGAACCCGGAGAGCCTTCCGTGACGCCAGGCGTCAACTGCACGAGCTTGACGAGGTTGCGACCATTGAGGGGGATGTCTTCAACACTCTGCGACGTGACGAGCGATCCGACTTGAGAGCTGTCCGTCTGCAATGCGGGAGCGGCGGCACCGGAGACTTCGACGGTCTGGCTCGTTTCGCCGACTTCCAGCTTAGCATCCGCGCGGAAACGGTCTCCGGAAGATAACGCGATGCTTGGGATCGTGAAAGTTTTGAAGCCCTTGGCCTCTACCTTAATTGAGTAACTGCCTACCTGGAGCAACGTGAAAAGAAAGTCTCCAGTGCCCTGGGTGATCGTGGTTTGAACGACATTCGTTCCCAGGTTTGTTAGGGTTACAGTGGCGCCCGGTATGACGGCGCCGCTGGCATCGGTGACTGTACCGACGACGTCAGCCGTTTCCTGCGCCCACGCCGGCGCTGCACACAGCCAAAGCAAACAGGCAAAACAAAGAGCCAGACTTGCCCTCCCCACAGTTTTGAAACTCATCAAAGAACCTCCCTCGCGATTTTTAGACCGCCCAAGTTGCGCGAAATCATTCGTCACTGACACTCCTGATCCGCTTGTTTACGATTGGAATCTGACGTCGACCGAGAACCTCGCAGAAAGCCGAGAAGGAATGGACACACGTAAAGCGCGGAAAAGTCGAGCCGGATAGACGTGCGTTCCCCACACCCCACCTTCATATATGGCGGCGTTCATACGTTATCGGGGGGCAGTAAATACAAGTACAATACGGTAAAGATTCGGATAGCTAGCTATATCCTATTGGTTATACGATACTTATCTGCATTTTCGTGACCGACGCAATTCAGATGTATCGTTACCTTAAAAGGCAAAACGGTTACGTTTTGCGAGTCTGCCCTTGCTCGACCGGTCTATTCCGTTATAGACTTCGGCCAATTGAAGGGCCATCGGAAGGGCGAGGAAAACGATGCCAGTACGAAGGGGTACGGGTGGGTCCGCCGAAATCGATCAGCTGAGTCTATCGCCAACGCAGAAGGATCTAATTCAAGAGCAACTGGCGAGGATTCTGGCTAGCCCTCTTTTCAGCCACAGCAAAAGATTCCCTGAGTTTCTGCGATACACGGTGAATCGCGCTCTGCAAGAAGACACCGAGAGCATCAAGGAACGCACGATCGGTGTGGAGGTTTTCGGACGCGAGGCAAACTACGACACGAGCCTCGACCCTGTGGTGCGAATGACGGCCGTCGAAGTTCGGAAGCGACTGGCACAATATTATCAGCTTCCAATTCATGAGCACGAACCGCGGATCGAGTTCGAACGCGGGTCGTACGTACCAGAGTTTCGGATACCCGAAGAAGCAGCCGAGACGCTTGCTCAGGCGGCGAATGCCGAAGCGACAAAAGGGCCGGCATATCGCCGGCGTGGGACGTGGATTTTTGCGGCGTGCGTAGGAGTCCCGGTGCTGGCGATGACTGGGCTTTTGCTGGGTGGCGCAAAGCGAAGTCCTCTCGATGTTTTCTGGAGCCCGGTGACCGCGTCGAAATCCCCTGTCCTGATTTGCATGCCGGATCTGGATACGATTCTTGGTTCCATGAACGAGAGCCAACCTTCGCCAGCGAGCGACTTGTTGCAAGAAGTCTCGCACCTCCCTGTTCCGTTTCGGCGGGATAAGGTTTCGTTTGGCGATTCCATGGCGGTTGCGTCGGTCGCGGGGCTGCTGGGCTCGCAAAGGAAAGAATTCTGGGTGCGGCATACCGAAGACATGAAACTGGATGACTTGCGCGAAGGTCCGGTTGTGCTCGTCGGCGCATTCAGCAACCAATGGGCTTTGCAGCTTGGGAATGCGCTTCGGTACAGCTTTGCGCGCGAGGGCGATACGTTCTACATTCGCGACGCAGTGAGTCCGTCTTCACGACAGTGGGTCGAAACGGAAAATGACGGTAAGCCTCCGAGCGTGGATTACGCGTTGATTTCGCGGGTGCTCGACCCGACGACGGGAAGCATCGTGATAACTGCGGCGGGGATTCGGCAATACGGCACGCAGTCTGCAGGGGAATGCATCACGGATGCAAACTGCTTCGAGCAAGCTGAGAAGGTGGCTCCGGGAGACTGGGCAAACGCGAATATTCAGATCGTGCTCGAGACAACGGTAATCGGAGAAAATCCCGGCAAGGCGAAAGTGGTGGCCGCGCGCGTCTGGTGATTGCCGCTTAGAGTTATTTCTTGAAGAGGTCCTCGAAGGCTTTGCGCGCGTCGTTTGGGCGCGACGGCGAGGCCGCGGGTGCGGCGACGTTTGTGGCGTAAGTGACGGGCGATGTGTCTTTCTCGACCGTTGTGCGGAATTGGAAAAACGTGCAGTTATTTTTTGCGTCCTTTTTGGTGATGCGCTCGGGAATCGGCTGCGTGCATTCGAATTGCTTGCCCGTATCGAAGTGAACGCACTGCTTGCAGCTATGCAGCGCCACATGACAACGGGGGCATTCGCCGTTGGGATCGAAGCCGGGCATCAATGCGGCGCCGCAGCTTGAGCAGCGGGCGCGCGTCACGGTGCCGACCATGCGCGGCGTACGCGGACCGAGCATGTCCTGTTTGGGACGCGGCTCGGGCGGACGCTCGGAACGCTCGCGCTTTTTGTCGCGCGAATCGCGTCCGTCACGGTCGTCATAGCCTCTTTGTTTGTACTTCCGGTCCATTGAAACCTCCTACGGGGCCGGGGCCCCATCTGTAAATTTCCGCTCCTCGGCGAAAGAGAATATGCGCTCGCCGCTTTCGCCGAGGCGCCCGACCATCATTCCGGTCGACCGCCACGAAAGCGAAACAAAGCCAACGGCAAAAGCGCCCGACTGAAAGGCGAGTCGGCCGCTACACCCCCGCACAAACGGTCGAACTGCGTCTATTCGCCGCGCGTTCGGCCCACCGCTTTGAGAGTCCTTCGAGCGGAAGATCGGGCTGAAGAAATTTCCGCGGCTCGCCGAACGAAGCCAGCACAGCCTCAGCGGCAAGATAGCCGCTGCGCACGGCACCTTCCATCGTGGAGGGCCAGCCAGTGCGGGTGAAATCGCCTGCGAAATAGAGATTCGCGATTCCTGATTGCTGCGCGGGACGAAAGTTATCCACACCGGGCGCCGGCGAAAACGTGGCGCGAACTTCCTTGATTACCGTCGACTTGAGCAGCGTGGCCGTGCGCGTCTTCGGAAGAACCTTCGCTAGTTCAGCGCAGCACAGGTCGATGATTTCCTGGCGGCTACGTTGAACCAGATCGTAAGACGCGCTGATCACGATTTGCAGGTACTGATTATTTTCATTTTTTTGCGCGGCGTGTCCGTCACCGTTTCTCGCTTGGCCCTGATACAAACGCGTCTTGTTGAAAATCCATTGCGACGTGTAGTCGATGAGCGCCAGATACGGGCTTTCCATCACCGGCCGGTCGTACCACAAATGCACGCTCGTGATCGGCGAAGTGCGCAGCCGGCGCAAGCCCGCGAGGGGACCGCCGTCTTCAGACATCGCTTTCGGAAGCAGCGGCGGCAACGCATCATATGGCACCGCGGCGACGCACGCATCCGCATTCTCTTCACTACCGTTTTCCATGACGGCGCCGGCGAAGCGGCCGTCTTGCACGCGAACTTCGCGAACCCCTGTGCGTAATTTCACTTCCCCGCCCTGCCGGGCAATCGATTCGCCGCAGCCCCGGTACAATTCGGCGAGCGGCACCGACGGGAGCCCGATCAACGATCCGTTGCGATTTGCCAAGAACGTCTTCCAGAAAACGTCGATTCCGTAGCGCGCCTCGGCGCGGTCGAGTTCCTCATCGAGGGCGCTGACGAGCACGACGCGCCAAAATTTCGCGATGGCGGCGGGCGTTTGCCGCATGCGCTCGAGCCATTCGAGCATCGTGACGCCTTCACTGCCCGGCGGCGAGCCGCCTGCCCGTGCGATCGTCATCAGCGCACGCGAAATGCCGCGCTTATCGGCCATTGAGAGCGCGCCAAAAAACATCATCGAAGGCGCCATGTGCAGCGGCGGCGGCAGAATGCCGGACTTCATTGTGCCCCGCGCACCGTGACTATCCATCAGGTACATCCGATCGTATGTGCGAATCTTCTTTTCGGCGCCGACGCGTCGAAAAAAATCGGCGAGATTCGTGCAGCAGCCGAGCGTCAGGTGCTGGCAATTATCGACTTCGCTGCCGTCAGACAGCGTGTACGAGGTGGCGCGGCCTCCAAGATGCGGCTTTTTTTCCAATAAGCGGACGCGGACGCCGGATTCAGCCAGCGCGACGGCGCAGGACATCCCCGCCAGGCCGCCGCCGATCACTAGAACGCTTTGCGAGGGCATCCCTTTTCCACCAGCCACTCATTCCCGCCACGACGAGGTACTGAATTTTCTCCGCGCTCGAGAGAGAGACGCGAGACGAGAAAACATCGAAACCATCTTCTTCGATTCGAGCAAGCAAAGTGCTGTATGTGCGAACCAAGGCCCAGAGCGTCGCGCGGCTTTCGGAATTCACCATGTGCACGAGCGGCGCGCCTGCCTGATAAAGGCGCCACGCGCGATCGGCTTCAAACGCGAGCAGATCGCGAAGCGCGGGCGTCAGCGGACCGCGCAAATCTTCGGCGCGGCAGCCAAAACGCGCGAGATCTTCTTCGGGCAGGTACACGCGGCCCATGTCGAAGTCGCTGCGCACATCACGAATAATGTTCGTCAGTTGGAACGCGAGCCCCAGGCGTTCGGCAAGATCGGGCGCATGCGGGTCGCGAAATCCGAAAACGTGCAGGCAGGTGAGGCCTACCGTCCCCGCCACACGATAACAATACTCCGAAAGGCGGTCGAAAGTCGCGTAAGAGTTTATAGTGAGGTCCATCTCGGCACCGAGGATCAGGTCATGGAAGTACCGGGACGGGATCTCGTAGCGCGACATTGTATCGGCGAGAGCAGGCAAGATTGCGTGCCCGGCGGCGCGTCCGGATGCGGCTTCGTCAAGCAGCGCCCGCCAGTGAGCGAGTCCGGCGCGCTTGGCATCGAGACCGCCGGGATCGTCAGAAACGTCATCGACAAGGCGCATGAATGCGTAGAGCGCACACAGGGCGTTGCGCTTCGGCTTGGGCAGGCCAAAAAACGCGAGATAGAAGCTGCTCTTCGAGGCGCGCGCAATGCGATTGCATTCGGCATACGACTCGCCGATTTGGGCTTCGGGATCCTTGCCACTCGAAGCGATTGGCGCTGATGTTTGCACGGAGACCTTCATAACGGGCGCGGAGCGTTTAGGTGATCGGCCAAACATCTTTCCGGCCAAGGCACCGCCGACCAGCTTAAGTTTCGTCGCTTTCGAGAGAGCCGGGCGACGATTGAGCGTGTCATAGCCGGAGCGCTCGATCGCGTCGAGGATTGCGAGACCGCCGCGGCTGAACAGTTCAATATCGACGCGCAAATGCGAGTCGACACGGTGAGCAAGCGGCAGCCCGAAGCGGAAGAGCTCGCGGGTGCGCGCAATCAACGACTTCATCAACGAAACGTATCGCTCGTCGAATTCGCGCGCGACGACTTCGTTTTCCGTCAGGCCGTGCGCGGCGAGTTCGCTGATTGGGATGTAAATGCGGCCCTTTTCCAGATCGCGCGAGACATCCTGCCAGAAATTCGCTAACTGCAACGCAGTGCACGTGAAATCCGAAAGGCGCTGGCGCTCTTCGTCGCGATAACCGCAGAGGTAAAGAACGAGCCGCCCGACAGGATTGGCCGAATACACGCAGTAATCGTAGACGCGTTCCCACGTTTGGTAGCGGTGGACGGTCTGATCCTGGCGGAATGCGCGCAACAAATCGCTAAACGGATCAATCGGAATTTCTTTGGCGCGAATCGTCTCGCGCAGAGCGATCAGCACAGGGTGCGCCGGCCCAGCACTGCGCATGTAGATCGTGCGAAGCTCGTCTTCCCAGGCATCGAGCAGCTTCAGCGCGCGCGCCGGGTCCGCAACTTCATCGCCCAAATCATCCGACCAGCGGCAATAAGCGTAGACGTTATAAAAATGTTGGTGCAGATGCTTCGGCAGGAGCCACGACACAACGTTGAAATTCTCGTAGTGGTGCGTGGCGAGCCAGCGCGTATAGCGCTGGGCCTCTTCGGCGCCGCATCTTTCTCGCGGGAGGTTTTTTGCTATTTCGAGTTCCGGCGTGGGAAGCATTCTCGTCGGGCGAGCGAAACCTTACGGAACGATTGCAGTCTTCAGCTGTCCGTTCCGGTCCTTCATTTGCTCAAACACTCTCGGGAGGTCCGCCAGGGGCGCGGTTCCGGTGATTAGGTCCGCGGCACGAATTTCGCCCCGCGCGATCGCATCGAGCGCCTTGCGCATAAAGCGCGGCGTGTGGTGAAACGTCGATTTCACAGTGATCTCCGAATAGTGCAGAGCCCACGGATCGACCTTCACCTCGGCACCCTTCGCGCAACCGGCAAACAGATTCACGGTGCCGCCTTTTCGCACCATCTGCATCGCCCATTCCCAAGTGGACGGCTGGCCCGCCGCCTCGATAACAGCGTCTGTGCCGCGCGAATTCTCCGTGAATGCGCGCACCGCTTCGACAGGATCGTCGACCTTGGAGGCATCGACGACGCGAGCCGCACCCATTCGGATGGCAATGTCCAACTGGCTCTTCCGGCGGGCAACCGCAATCACATATGCCTTGCGTTGCGAAAGTATGCGGACAAATTTCAATCCAATGGGCCCGCAGCCAATCACAGCCACGGTATCGCCCGGCTGAATGCCGGTTTCATGAATTCCGCGCAAGACGCAGGCCAAAGGCTCCGCGAGCGCGGCGTCCTGAAACGAAACATGGTCGGGAATCTCGAGCATATTGTGGCGAACGATCCGGCCCGGGATACGGATGTACTCGGCGTATGCGCCGTTATTGAAGAGAAGATCCTCGCAGAGGTTGGTTTTCCCTTTTCGGCAATAGAAACACTGCTCGCACGGCGCCGAGTTTGCAGGAACCACACGCTGCCCCACGCGTATGCCATGCGGAACCGCGCTGCCCACCGCCGCTATCGTCCCAGCGAGCTCGTGGCCGAAAACTGCGGGCGGCGTGATCATGCGCGCATGAAAACCTTGCTTCCAAACTTTCAGATCGGTTCCATCGGTAAGCGCAACTCCAACGCGAACAAGGACTTCATCATCGGCAATCTGCGGAACGGGAACGCGCTCGATGCGAACGTCCTCGCGGCCGTGCAGCACGGCGGCGGTCATCAATTCGAGGCCGACTACAGGTTGCGGCGCTTCTTCGATTGTCTTCACGGAAGCTTTGGCGCTCATTTAACACTCACTGATGCGTGATCACTACCTTCAAAGTATTTTCCATTGGATGCGCCGCCAGCTCGATGGCTTCCGCAATCCGTTCGAGCGGGAAACGGTGCGAAATCAGATCGCGCAAGGGAAGCTTTCGGCCAAACACGATGGCCGCCGATTCCGCTTGATCGTCTACCGAAGCGCTGTACGCGCCAAGAATCTCTTTCTCTTCAATTCCGATTGCAGAGGCCTGAAATTCAATCCGCAGCACCGGGTCGTTGTGCGCAAAAAGCAGCACACGCCCGCCCGGCCGCAGGATTGAAAGCGCCTCGTCAACTAAGGCCGGCATAGGTGCGGCTAGCAATACTACATCGGCTCCCCGGTTTTCCGTCCGGCGCAGCATCTCTTCGCGCAGATTCACGGCGTTCGGGTCGAAGCATTGGAGCGCACCAAACCGCGCGCTCGCCGCGCGCCGGTTCGCCATCGGATCGCTGGCAAACACGCGGGCTCCTTCATATCGCGCGAGCAGCATCAGCAACATGCCGATAGGGCCCTGTCCGATCACGAGCGCGGTTTCACCGCGTGACACACGCGCCTTGCGCACGGCGCGAAGGCAAGTATTCACCGGCTCGACAAACGTGGCCTCTTCAAACGTCACGTCGTCCGGCACAGGAATCATGCCGCGCTCGACGATCCATGGCATCGCGCGAACGTATTGCGCGAAGCCGCCGCCATTGGGATCCCCAAAGCCGGCGGTCAGGCCGGTCCGCTTGAACGTGGCGCACTGCGAGAAAAGCTTTCGCTCGCAGTAGAAACAATTGCTGCAAGGAATGTGGTGAAAGCTTACCACTCGATCCCCGGGCTTGAACTTCGTCACGCCCGGGCCGACGGAAACGACCGTACCGGCAAGCTCGTGTCCCAGGATTTGCGGAGGAGGGACGAAGCCGTAGCGGATCTTCTTAATGTCCGTGCCGCAGATACCGCAGGCAGCGACGCGGAAGAGGACTTCGCCCTCGGCGATCTCAGGGATCGGCACCGTCTCGACGACAACGCGATCCTTGCCGCGGTAAACACCCGCGCGCATGAACCCTAGGCCCGGGTCCTGCGGGTCGACGCTATCGACCTGTGCGCTAAGATGACTCATTTCGAGAATGAACGCGAATAAATATAAGCTGACTGTGAAACCTATTGGCCGAGCTCGTTGCTTCTCTATGACGCTCTTTGTGAATCAATTATACCCAATTATCGACCGCAACCTATCGAAACTGGCGAATGCTTCCCAAATCGCAATGCGCTTGTAGGAATTGGGAGGTAAGTCGTGGCCCCCGATACATCTTAGTGGCCCTGCGTCGCTTTGCAAGTACCGACTTCCTTGTACGCTTACCGGCCGCCACGTGCGATCTCCGGGGCACATGATAGCCGCTGGAGGTATCCATCGAGAAAACGCGCAAGCCCTTCCGCGGCCGCCTTGCTTTCCCGTCCGAGTTTCATCAACGACGAGATCTGCCCGGGCTTTCCTGCGACCAATTTCATCACACGGCCTATGGAGACTTGGCCGCGTTCGTCAATCGTCGTGCTCAGATCGATGGGCATTGCCTGATCGTGGCGATCGGAAACGGTGCGAATCACGACCGCAGGGATTTTGAGCCGCTCCGCCGCTGCCATCACGCTGAAGCTCTCCATATCTACCGCTTCGGCCGATTTGCCGAGCCGCACCTTTTCCTCAACCGTCGTGGCGATGCGCTCGGACGAAACAATGGTCTCGATGCTTTTGCCGCCCGCCGAAATGCCCTCCGCTAGAAGAAGAACGTCGCAAACAAGCGAATGGTTCCCCGCTGTCTGGCGAACAGCTTTCGGAATTACGATGTTACCCACTTCGAGTTCCGGACGCAGCGATCCGGCGAGCCCTGAGGCGACAATCGCAGAATACCCCGCCGATGCTACAGCTTCCATCGCACGGGCCGCCCGCGACGGTCCCATGCCGCTCACCACAAAATCGACCGTCGCGCCAGCGATCTGCGTTCGGCGGATTGTGAAATGGCCAGCGTCAACGTCAGTAAATTTGCGCAGTTTTCGCCAAGGCTCAAACTCCGGCTCGACCGCGTATGCAACGAGAACTTTGATGCCGTCGGCGTGCACGGGAAATTACGCGGCCTGTGCGCGAGCCATAGGCTTTTTGCCATGCACCGCAGCAACGTAGCCGTGATCCCGATACCAACGGACGGCACGTTCGAACGCAGGTTCCACGGGCCCGGGAGTGTAACCCAGTTCGCGTGCAGCTTTATCGCTGGCGACGAACATGCGATGGCGGGACATCTTCGCGCCTTCGAGCGGAATTTGCGGCTCGCGTCCCGTGAAGCGGGCATAAAACTCGCTGGCGTGCGCCGCGGCAATGGCTACGGCATGCGGCAAGCGGATGCGCGGCGCCGGACGGCCCGTGATCGAAGCGAGCGTATCGAGGATTTCTTTCAGCGTCATATTGCGCGCGCCGAGCAGATAGCGTTCGCCAATGCGGCCCTTTTCGGCAGCGAGCAGGTGGCCTGCGGCAATGTCTTCGACTGCGGCGATATTTAGTCCCGTATCGACGTAGGCAGGCATTTTGCCGCTCAGAAAATCCACAACGATGCGACCGGTTGGAGTGGGTTTCCAGTCGCCGGGACCGACGGGAGTGGTTGGGTTGACGATCACGACGGGCAATCCATCGACGGCGGCTTTGATGGCGTCTATTTCCGCAATGAATTTAGATCGCTTGTAATGGCCGACCATCTGATCGAGAGCGGCGTGCGTGTCTTCATTAGGGAGCGCACCGTTCAATGTCGGCACGGCCATTGTAGCCACGGTGCTGGTGTAAACGATGCGTTCGACGCCACTCTGTCGCGCTGCCTCAAAGAGGCTCCGCGTGCCCTCCACATTGCTCTGATAAATCTCCTGGGGATTGCGCGACCAGAGCCGGTAGTCAGCCGCCACATGAAAAACGCGGCGGATTCCCTTCATCGCGCGGCCCAGCGAAAGAATATCGCGGAGATCGCCTTCGCAGCGTTCGACCGGGAGGTCTTGAATCAGGAGAGGATTGCTGCCGACGCGCACCAATACGCGGACGGAGTCTCCGGCTTCAACGAGTTGCCGGGCCACGTGGCTTCCCACGAACCCGGTCGCACCCGTCACAAGAACATTCATAAAATGCGGAAGGCCTCGTTCTCCTGCCCTGGAGGGGGCACGTGGGCAGAGGCGTGACCCGCTGCGTGGCCGTTCCCGTTGCCCGGCTTATGGCCGTTACCCGGTTTCGATGGGCCGTCTTTCAGAATGCCGCCCATTTTGCCGGAAAGTGTCCACTTGAGCATCTTCCAAGTATCGCCGAACTTCTTATTGCCGCCGATCACCGCGGAGGCTTCGTATCCCGCGTGAACCATGCAATCCTCGCAACGGGGATCGCGCCCGCGACCGTACTTTTCCCATGGAGTCTTCTCGATCAGCTCGTCGTACGTTTTATAGTGCGTGTCCGTCATCAGGTAGCACGGACCTTTCCAGCCGCGAGGATTGTAAGTGGGATTGCCCCAAGCGGTGCACATGAGCTCGCGTTCGCCACGGAGATATTCCATATAAATCGGCGAGGTGACGATGTTGTAGCGCTCGAGCAGCGTGCTCGCCTGTCTGAATTTTTCGCGGATTTCCTCGCGCGACATGAAGATTTCCTTGGTCATCACGGCGGCGTAAGAGTAGGCGGGCGAAATCATATGGCCATCGACGCCCAGCGTTTGGAGGTATGCGAAGAGTTCGGCAATTTCTTCGATGTCCGTCTCTTTGTAGATGGTCGTGTTTGACGCGACGAGGAAGCCGGCTGCTTTGGCGGCCTTGACGCCTTCGATTGCTTCGCGGAATACGCCATCGCGTTCGACGCAGATATCGTGCGTCTTTTCGAGGCCGTCAAGGTGCACGTTGAAGAAGAAGCGCGAGGTGGGCTTGAATTCGTGCAGCCGCTTGCGGATGAACATGCCGTTGGTGCAGAGATAGATGTGCTTCTTCTGGGCGAGGATCTCTTTCGTGAGGCGACCGATCTCGGGATAGATCATGGGTTCGCCGCCGCAGATCGAGACGATGGGCGTGCCGCATTCATTCACGGCAGCCATGCACTCTTCGACGCTGAGAATCTCGTTGATCGTGGATTTGTATTCGCGAATGCGGCCGCAGCCCGTGCACGTGAGATTGCAGGTGTGCAGCGGCTCGAGCATCATCACAAGCGAGAACTTCTTATCGCTCATGCCCTTCTTGGCGAGATAACCCGCCATGCTTGTGGTCATGCTTAAAGGAACTCTCATCCGTTATCTCCAATACTATTTTCGATGACCGAAGTCGCTCGAAGGAAGCTGCACGGCAAGAAATCTCTGCCGTTGCTTACGTAGATTATCGTAGCGCGCGAGCGCGTATAGCGGAAACGAGTTACGGTAGAGGTGGTATTTGAGATAGAAAACGCTCGGGAACCCTGTACCGGTGAATTCACTTTCGTCCCAACTGCCGTCAGCATTTTGGTGTTCGGCGAGCCAAGCGACCGCGCGTTCGACAGCCGGATCGTTGGGGCCGATGACGGCAAGCAACCCAATCAAACCCCACGCCGTCTGCGAAGCGGTGCTCGCACCTTTTGCTTTTAGAGAAACGTCGTCGTATGAGGCAGCCGTCTCGCCAAATCCGCCGTCGGGATTTTGCACTGAACGGAGCCAGTCCGCAGCTCGCTTGCATTGGTCCGCGTTCGAGAGACCGATCAGTTCGAGCGAGCGCAGGACGCCGCTCGTGCCGTAGATATAGTTCACACCCCAACGGCCGAACCAGGAACCGTCCGAAGTCTGATCCTTGTCAAGGAACTTGCGAGCCTGTTCGACCACGGGATGATTTGCAGACCAGCCCATGTGGCCGAGACATTCGACAACACGCGCAGTGACGTCAGCCGTCGAAGGATCGAGCATCGCGTTGTGGTCAGCGAACGGGATATTGTTGAGGAATTGCAGATTGTTTTCGTGATCGAACGCGCCCCAACCGCCGTCGCGATTCTGCATGCTGAGCAGCCAGTCTATGCCGCGGCGAACCGCGCCGCGAAGGCGTTCTTCCTCAGGAAGCGCCACGCGGCACAGCCCCATAAGAACGAATGCGGTGTCGTCCACGTCCGGGTAGACGTCGTTGCGAAATTCGAACGCCCAACCGCCGGGCGCGCCTTTGCGATTTTTCGCCTGCCAATCGCCGCCGCTCAGCACTTGATTTTCGAGCAGCCAGCGACCCGCTTTGACGAGCGACGGATGCGCAGGATCAAGGCCGGCCTCTTCGAGCGCGACCAAGGCAATGGCGGTGTCCCAGACGGGCGAGATGCAGGGCTGGACGCGGAGCGTGTGCTCATCTTCAATTTCGTAGCGCTCAAGATAGCCGATCTCGCGCGAGAGCAAAGGATCGTTCGTGTCGCTTCCCTCCGCGAGCAAGGCGTAGATCGAATTCATCATCGCGGGATAGATCGTGCCGAGTCCTTCGGCACGTTCGAGCCGCTCGACCATCCATTTGTGCGCGCGATTCAGCGCGGTCTTGCGAAGAGGTTTCCAGGGCAAGCGCTCGTAAGCCTTGAGCGCACGATCGAGCGCGATAAAAGCGTTTCGCCACGAGATTCCCGAACCGTTGCGGCAAAGGGAGGGCGGCTTTGCGCCGGGAGTCTTGAAAAGTTCCTCGACGATGACGCCGTTTGGAAGCGGCCAACTGGGCTTCAAGCCGTAAATAATCGTCATCGGGATCACGATGGCGCGAGTCCAAGACGACATTTCGTAGATGTTGAAAGGCAGCCAGAAGGGCAACAGCATCAACTCCGGCGCGATTGCGGGCGCGTAGCTCCAGTCGATCGCGCCAAACATCGCGAGATAGAAGCGGACGTACGAATTTGTCGCCTCGAGACCACCAAGCTCATGGATCTTTGCTTTTGCCTTGAGAAGATGCGCTTCGAAAGCCGCATCGCCCGCGAGGCGAAGCGCAACGTAAGCCTTTACGGTGGCGTTTAGCTCGGCCGGACCGGTTGGGAATAGCGGCCATCCGCCGTCAGGCAGTTGGCGCTCGCGAATGTAGTTCGCTAGCTTAGCCGTCTTTTCAGAATCGAGCTTACCCAGCGCGTGGAGGTACGGAATGTAGTCGGATTCCAGGGTGGTGTCGGCCTCGAGTTCGCCCCACCAATAGCCGTCCTCAGCCTGGGCGGAAAGAAGCCAGCGCAGCCCGCGCTCTACAGCATCTTCGACACGGAAGTGCTTTTCGCGGGCCGGAGCGGTACCGAAAGCGGACACGCCAGTATTGCCCGTGTCCGCGCGAAGTGTAGACTCCGGCGTCATGACCCCCTCAGGTGCCCGTTCAAACACTCTCAAGGGCTACTCAACCGCGCCCCAGACGGTTGCAAAGGGGCAAGCCGGATGGCTCGGCTCCCTATGCGCAATGAATTTTAGGTTGAGGCCTGGGCCTCAATCCCAAACATTCCAGTAACTTACGTTAAAGTCATTATCTTCGGTAGCCAGGGGAGGGTCAATCAAAAAATGCCTCTGGGCTTCCTCCTGCGAGACGGGTATCCGACCCGACGGCGCCTATGTCGCTTATTCGCTTGCACTTTCAGCGGATTTCTCGATTGCATCCTCGACCGCCTCCAGCCGGCGGGCCAATTCCGGGAGCCGGGCGAACCAAGCGTGCTGCTCTTTGAATTTATCGAGCGGGCGGGCCGGAGTACCCCAAACGACCTGGCCGCTGCGGATGACCTTCCCGGGCAGAATGCCGGCTTGGCCGCCGATCACGGCATTGTCTTCCACGACAGCGTGATCGCCAAAGCCCGCTTGGCCGGCGACGACAACTCCTTTTCCCAATTTGGTGCTGCCGGAGATGCCGACCTGCGAAACGAGGATCGAGTGCTCGCCGATCTCGACGTTGTGGCCCACCTGAACGAGATTGTCGATCTTTGAATCCGATTTTATGTGCGTTAAGCCGAGCGAACCGCGGTCGATTGTGGTGTTAGAGCCGATTTCCACATCGTCATCTATGATGACTTTGCCGAATTGCGGAAATTTCCATTGGCGGCCTTCGCCGAAGACGTAACCGAAGCCGTCGCCGCCAATCACGGCACCGCTATGGAGTTCAACGCGATTCCCCAATTCAGAATGGGCATAAAGCGTTACGTGGGGGTGCAGGCGGCACTTTGCGCCGATGCGGCTTCCCTTCCCAATGAAACAGAATGGCTCGATCCAAGTCCCTTCGCCGATAACGACATCGTCTTCTATGACGACATACGCTCCAATTGTGGCCGTCTTCGCCACCTTCGCCGCCCCCCCAATCACAGCGGTGGAGTGAATCGACGCGCTTGCCCAAGCAGGCGGCGCCAACCACGCGGCGGCTTTTGCAAATGCGAGCTTTGGATTCGCGGTCTTGAGGATGGTCTTGCGAGAGGAGACGGCAGTGGGTTGTGCGAGCACGCAAACGGCGCGCGAGCTTTCGGCGCGTTTGAAGTGGCGAGCGGAATCGGCGTAGATCAGGTCTTCCGGAGCAGCATCTTCCGGATTGGCAACGCCGGAGAGCGGCGCGTTGGGATCGCCTTGCAATTCCAAGCCGAGATATTGGGCAAGCTCAGCGGCTTTGCGTGTCATTCCTCACCTCTTTCGAATCGAAATGGAATCGGCTAAGAAGCGAATCGCACGAATGGCTTTTTGTCCGTATCAATTAGAACGAATAGAGCGGCTGTTCGCCCGGCGGACGCGTTTTCCAGCGCTTGTGGACCCACAACCATTGATCCGGATGCGCACGCACATAGTCCTCTATTACGCGAGTGAAACGCTGCGTATTTTCGCGAACGTCAGCCTCTTCGTCAGAGGTGCGTGAGAGCTCGACGACAGGCTCGAACCGCAGGCGATATTTGCGGCGATCGCGGTCCCATGAGAGGAAGCCGGGAACGACGGCTGCGTCGGTTCGCAGCGCGAGCCGTGCAAGGCCGGATGTGGTCGAGGCGGGAATGCCGAAGAAATCGACGAAAACGCCTTCTTCGAGCGACGTGTTGTGGTCGGAGAGAATGCCGACGGTGCCGCCTTCCGAAAGCACGCTGAGAACGGCTCGCGCGGATCTATTTTTTTCGATCGGCTGATTGCCCGAAAGGCAGCGGTAGCGATTGATGAGCGCATCGACTTTCGAATTGGCAATCGGCCGCACCAGAAAGTGAAGTGGATTGCCGTAAAGAGCTTGTGCGAAGGGGGCGAGTTCCCATGCGCTCATGTGTCCAGTGAGAAAGAGCACGCCTTTCCCGCAGCGGCGGGCGGCATCGAAGTTTTCGGCGCCGTCGAGAACGACGATGCGCTCGATATTGCGGCGCGTATATTTTGGAAACTGAGAGAATTCGCCGGCCATCCAGCCGACTTGCTGGATCATGCGGCGAACGGCGCGTTTGCGTTCTTTGTCAGTCCACTGCGGAAAGGCGAGGCGCAGATTGAACACGGCGGCGCGGCGCAAGGACGGACGCAGATAATATGCAGCCGCAGCACACGTGGCTCCTACGAAACGCGCCGCGGACCGTGGCAGAAGTCCCAGGAACTTGAGGCCGACCCAGGCGGCGGCATATTCGAGCGATTCGCGCATCGCGAGCCATTATGCGGGAGGCCGCCGCGCGATACCAGAGGCGCGCGGCGAGCGTGTTAGAATTGAGGTTACACGAGAGCTTTTGAGGTGTTCTATGCGGAACGCGCTTCTCCACAAAGCAAGCGAGCTTAAACCAGAAACACGGGCTGCTCTGGAGCGGGAGTTGGGCCGGCCTCTTCAGGACGACGAGGGGGTTAGCATCCTGACCTATCCACCGCATGACGAGCCACAAGGCGAGGATCGGGAAGCAGTGGCGCAGAGGCTGCGCACCTATTTTGCCGAGGCAGATGCCCGCGGAACAGAATCGGAGGAAGAGGTCGAACAGGCGATACAAGAAGCGATGCGGTCTGTCAGGCCCGGTTATCGCGAGCGCAAGTGAGAATTGTTTTCGACACGAATGTCCTGCTCCGCGCACATCCGCGCGCAACCGGCCCGGCGCGAAGAGCGTTTCTTCAGGCCGTCGATCGCGGTCACGTCATAATTTCCTCTTTCTTTATTCTTGGTGAACTCGCGCGGGTCTTGAAATATCCGCGGGTGCTGCGCGCGTTTCATTTGACGGCGGCACGCGCCGATCAGTTTGTGGCTGAGGTTGAAGAGCTCTCAAAGATCGTTGTTCCTGCCGATGTTCCCGGTCTCCGTCTCCGTGACGAAACAGATAGGCCTGTGGTCGGAACGGCGGTAGGTGGAAACGCTGAGGTGCTCTGCACGTGTGACGACGATCTCTTCGAACCATATGTCGCTGATTTTTGCGCCAAACAAGGTATTCGAATTCTCACGGATATGGGCCTCTTACACGACCCGCGTTTCGGCACATGAGGCGAGAATCGGACAGACGCGTCGGGTGGACGTCCGCAGGCGTTGCGTCTGCGATTGCGATTTGTTTGTTTGGTCAGCTTGGCGCGATTGGGCTGACCGGGCCCGACGAGCCGCGCTACGTCTGGATCGCGCGCGCGATGGCGCGAACGGGCGATTGGGTGACACCTCGCCTTTACGGGCAGCCGTGGTTTGAAAAGCCTATCCTCTACTATTGGGCGGCGGCGATTGGATTCCGGCTGAGTCTTCCAGCAGAGTGGGCAGCGCGCCTCCCTTCGGCGTTTGGCGCGTTGGCAACAGCGGTCGCGATTGCGTGGCTCGCTTGGCGGTTTTACGGAAGCAATGAGGATTGGCCTTTGAATCCAACGCTTGTCGCGCCGCTGATTTTTTCCACGAGTGTGGCGGCAATCGGATTCGCACGCGCAGCAACGCCGGACATGCTATTCAGCACTTGTATCGTGCTCGCGATGGTTTGTGCGGCAGAGATACTTCGGCGTGATAGCGCGTTTCGGCCCTCCGCGGTGCCGGGAGGAGTTTTCTCCGAAATAACCGCACCCGATCGCGAAGGAGCGCAGCAAGCGGCGGCCCGACAGCAACCTGCCGGAAAGCGGCTGCCATTGCTGGCGCTTTTAGGAGCGTTTTTAGGAGCAGGGACGCTGGCAAAAGGACCGGCTGCCGTAATTCTCGCCGGGGGTGCGGTTTTGCTTTGGGGTTTGGCGACGCGGCGCTGGCGCGAGTCGCTGCGGCTCATGCATCCTGCGGCGATTGCGGCGTTCTGCCTGGCGGCGCTGCCATGGTATGTGTTCTGTGCGCTGCGGAATCCAAACTTTTTGCGCGTTTTCATTCTGCAGCACAATTTTGAACGATACCTCACGCCGATGTTTCAGCATAAGCAGCCATTCTGGTTTTTCGGGCCCATTTTCCTGGCTGCTTTGCTGCCGTGGACCATTTTGCTCTGGCCCGCCGCACAGGAGGGATTACGGCTCTGGCGAGATAAAACCTGGGAGGACTCGCCGGGATTCTTTTTCGGGTGCTGGGCCGTCTTTCCGATTTTA
>DATEME010000009.1:0-1425 GCA_035275865.1 Candidatus Acidiferrales bacterium
ATCAACAATTCGTTGACTGGCACGATGTCGTCTTTACTTCCAAGAAAACATGCGATATGTCTAAGGGTAATCTCTTTGGCTCGGAACCCAAACTCCCGCCGAAGAAGGCTCATCCCGTTGTCCCAGGTTGGTCAATATGTAGTATAAGAGTGCCGTGCGCTGGCGATCTGCGGCGAGCGCGAGGGGGCACTGGGTGGCTAGGGCGCGATCGCTGAGAGAGTTTCAGACGAGCTTTCCGGACGAGGCGAGCTGTGCGGCGTTCTTGTTCGAGCGGCGTTGGCCAGAGGGGTTTGTGTGTCCTGCCTGTGGCGACGGACGCGCAGCGCTTTTGAGGAGCCGGGCGCACACCTACGAATGCCTCGACTGCGGTCGCCAGACGTCGATAACGGCCGGGACGGTGATGCATCGGTCGAAGTTGCCGCTGACGGTGTGGTTCTGGGCCGCGCATCTCATGGCGACGCACTCGAATGGCATGTCGGCAGTCCAGCTCGAGGCCCAGCTCGGCATCACGTACAAGACGACTTGGTTGCTGGCGCAGAAGCTGCGACGATCGATGATTGATCCCCACCGCGAGCTGCTGGAGGGCGTGGTGGAGGTCGACCAGGCCGAAATTCCTTTCCGGGCCGACAACAGCTTTTTCGATCCCGTGAAATCCGGGAAGATCCTCATCGCTGGCGCTGTCGAGGTGATCGACCGCGGAAGAAACCAGGCTAAGCCAAGGCGAAAACGAGCAAAATACCTGGATACTCGGTCGGGGCGCATCCGTCTCGCCGCTATCCCGGACAACTCGGCGGCTTCGATCGAGGCTTTTGTGCGGGCCAACGTGAAGACCGGAACGACGCTGCTCACCGACGGGCACAGATCGTATCCTGGGCTCACCGATTACCGACACGACCCGCGGACGGTCGGCAAGATGGCCGGTCATATCGTGCTGCCCTGGATTCATCGAGTCTTCGCGCTGATGAAACGTTGGGGGCTCGGCACCTACCATGGGCTGCGCCGCAAGCACATCGACACGTATCTCAATGAGTTTGTCTTCCGATACAATCGGCGCTTCTACCGACACGTCTCGTTCGAAACCATGCTCGGGCTCGCCTCGCACCATCACCCGACGAGTTACTGGGATATCGTCGGGCGCGACAATCCCCGCAAAGGCGTGCCGACAGTCCGGCGCCAGCCGCGGCGCCGAAGGACTGCGACCGGCATGCGGGCAGACGGATCAAGACCTCCCGAAAAACTCGAACCCAGCCCAGTTTCGGATTTGACCCGCCAGCCCTAGATTTTGATTAACCTGGGACAACGGGATGAGCACGAGGTGCGGGTTGAAAAAATTTAACGATCTACCGGAGTGTGAAAGAGTTTGCTGCGGACCCAATTCCGACGCACACTTCGGGTCGACATGGTAGTTGACTGAGAATACTGTGC
>DATEME010000010.1:0-3182 GCA_035275865.1 Candidatus Acidiferrales bacterium
TTTTGGTGCCCACAGCAATGCTTGCGGATCTTCCTGGCGCAATCGCAAGAATTCCTGAGCTGTCATGCAGAACTCCTCATAGCTGAGCCAGCGGCCGAGCAATTCATCGCCGAAGGGCCCTGAACTGCCAGCCGGAAAAACCCAACCGTTTCGCGTGCGTAGGTGGTTGAACTGTCGTTGAATCCAGTAACCTCCACCGAGCTTCCGAAACACGCGAATAAGTGTATTTCTGGTCTGACTTAGCCGTTCTGCACGCTGGATCAGGCGGGTTTCAGCCACTGGTGGCAGTTCCAATGGCAAAAAATGGGTCTGGCTAATGCACTTGAGGGCACCTCGAAAAATTCTTCTCGCCAAGTCGTTGCGAATCTGACTCGCTGACCGCAATGGGCCATGGGCGGATGGAGCGAGCGAGTCATGGGGCAGACGGGCTTTTTCGATGTTGAGCGCAGGCTTGAGGCGATCAGCGCCAAAGGTGATCCGCTGGAAACGATCAAGAAGATCGTGCCATGGGAGGATTTCCGCGCTGACGTCGAGGCCGTGACTGAGACGAAGCCTGAGCAGCGCAAGAGCAACGCCGGCCGCAAGCCCTATGACACGATCCTGAAGTTGAAGATCGTGGTGCTGCAGTCGCTGCACAATCTCTCTGATGAGCAGACCGAGTACCTGATCCGCGACCGCCTGTCGTTCATGCGCTTTCTTGATCTCGACCTCGAGGACCCAGTGCCGGATGCCACCACGATCTGGCTATTTCGCGAGGCGTTGGCGCAGGCCGGGCTGATCGACAAGCTGTTCGAACGCTTTGGCCAGCATCTCGAGACCGAGGGCTACATTGCGCGCGGCGGACAGATCATTGACGCCACAATTGTATCGGTGCCCAAGCAACGTAACACCAAGGAGGAGAACGAGGCGATCAAGGCTGGCAAGACGCCCGAGGGATGGGAGCAGCAGCCCGCCAAGAATGCCCAGAAGGACAAGGACGCGCGCTGGACGAAGAAGAACGACGAGAGCTTCTACGGCTACAAGAACCACCTCGGCGTGGACAGGGCGCACAAGCTGATCCGCAAATGGGATGCAACCCACGCGGCCGTGCACGACAGTCAGAAGCTAGACGATCTGCTCGATCTCTCCAACACCGGCAACGGGGTATGGGCGGACAGCGCCTACCGCTCGGACCAGATCGAGGCGAACCTGAAGGCGAAGGGCTTGCAGAGCCGTATCCATCGGCGCGCCGCTCGCAATCATCCGCTGTCAGAGCGCCAGAAGTCGGCGAACACGACGCTCTCGAAGGTGCGCGCCCGTGTTGAGCACGTATTCGGCCAGCAGCAGAACTCGATGGGCGGCAAGATTGTGCGCACCATTGGCATCGTGCGGGCGAGGTTCAAGATTGGCATGATGAACCTCGGCTACAACATCCACCGGCTGGTTCAACTCGAGCGGATGGCAGCTGCACCCGCTTGAGTGCGCTCACGGGTGGACTCCGTGTGGCATCGTGCAAAGGACCGCGCGGACGCCGGCCAGGCGTCAAAACGGTCCCCGATCGGAGACCCACCTCACCTCGGCACAAGCGCTGCAACCGCTCGCTCAGCTAAGGCAGAAATCGCCGAAAGCGAGTATTGTTCGAGGTTCCCTTCAGCATGTCGCATCTCCCCACAAAGCAATGAGTAAGAGATGGACATTCATTTCTGCCAACATTCTTCTATGGCAATACCGACTGTATCGGCATGATCGTCAAAGCAGCCAATTCTCGTTGCATTCTGTCGAAGATGCTCATAGCCAGCCTGTCCGGCCAACGGATTATCGCATCATGCGTTGCGGCCGTCCTCATAACCCATCGGCACGAATGCATCGCGCGCCCCGCCATTGAGAAAGCCAACTACTGGCATCGCCGCCTGTTGCGCGCGCGCCGCGAGCGGCCACGCCGCTGGCGTGCCGCCGAGCAACGATATGAACTCGCGGCGCTTCATCGTTGCAATCATTCGATCACCTCGTCGGCGCGGGCGAGCAGCGTTGGCGGTCACCGCAAGCATCGGTCACATCTTATACTGCGGTTTCAAAACGTCCTGTAGTCGAGACGCGTAGTAAACCGCAAGCCCGGCGATCATCATGGCGAAACCGGCGAGTGACTGCACCGGCCGGTTGGTGACAAGATAATACATCATGAAGCCGGCGACGGCTAAAAAGATCAAAGGTGTAACCGGGTAGCCCCAGGCCCAGTATGGCCGCGGCTGGTTCGGATGGGTGTAACGGAGTTTGATCACGCCGAGAACCGCGAAGAAGTTGCAGAAGATCAGACTAAATTGGATGAATTCAAGCACGGCCTCGAAGCTTTGTGTCAGCAACAACAGATTCACAATCCCGAGCTGAAAAAGTATGGCTGTGGTCGGAACGTCGTTTCTTGATTTGTGCGCGAACATGCGCAGCAAACGCATGTCTTCGCCCACCGCTACCGTCACGCGCGGCCCGATCCAAGTCATCGCGCTAATCGAAGAGACGAGCCCGACGCAGATCAGTGCACCGACGAGTCGGCCGCCCCAATCGCCGAAAATGTGTCTGCCGGCGATCACAGCGACGTCGATCTGTCCGACCATTTGGTCGATCGGGGTTGTGTAGAGAAAGACCGCATTCAATCCGACGTAGAGGATGGCCACGATCAGTGTTCCGGTGAATAGCGCGCGCGGTAGACTGCGGTGCGGTTCGCGAATTTCACCGACAATGTACGCGGCAGCATTCCAGCCGGAATACGAATACATCACGAACACGAGGCTGATGGCGAACGGCGCGCTAATAACCTGCGGCAGGTCAGTCCTGCTGGGGGCGAACGAAATCGACTGAGCGCTTCCGAATACAAAACCAGCGATCAGAAACCCAATGATCAGCGCCAACTTGAGCGCCGTCCAGATGTTCTGGAATGCGCTGCCCTCACGAATGCCGCGCAAGTGTACGAGCGCGACAAGCCAGGAGACCGCGAGGCCCAGTACAAGCGGCGGAATTCCCGGGACGACAGCTTTGAAATATTCGCCAAACGCCATGGCGGCGAGTGCAATCGGTGCGGCGAACCCGACCGTGGCGGAGACCCAGCCCGCGAGAAATCCAAACGCTGGATGATAGGAGCGCGCGAGAAAATTGTACTCGCCGCTCGAGCGCGGAAACATAGCTCCAAGCTCGCCGTAGCAGAGCGCCCC
>DATEME010000011.1:0-1995 GCA_035275865.1 Candidatus Acidiferrales bacterium
CCACAGTACGTCGTCTTCGATTGCCTCTACGAAAATGGCCGCGACCTCCGCAACGAGCCCCTTTCCGTAAGGCGCGAAGCGCTCGAACGCGCTGTGCGGCCATCGCCTCCGCTGCTCTTAGCCGAGCGCCTCGCCGCGGACGGCATCAAGGCATTTAGCCTCGCCACGCGCCGCAAGCTCGAAGGCGTGCTCGCAAAACACGCCACGTCGCGCTATTTCGAAGGCAGATCCAACGAGTGGCTCAAGTTCAAAGTCCACCAGGAGGACGAATTCGTGATCGGCGGCTTCACCGAACCCGCGGGCTCGCGCCAGTATTTCGGTGCGCTCTTGCTCGGCGTCTACTCGGGCGATCAACTGCGTTATGTCGGTAAAGTCGGCTCAGGCTTCGACGAGAAGACGCTTCGCGGGCTTCACGACAAATTTGAACGCATAATTCTTCCGCGATCGCCCTTCTCTGCTCCAGTAAACGAACGCGGTGCCACGTTTATCGATCCCAAGCTCGTCGCCCAAATCTCCTTTACCGAATGGACGAAAGACGGCAAACTGCGCCATCCTGTTTACCTTGGTCTTCGTGACGATAAAGATCCGAAGGAAGTCGTCGGAAAGGCGTAAATGGCCGCGAAGGCACAGCTCGATTCCCCTCGATTGTCTCATCCGGAAAAAGTCTTCTGGCCCGACGACGGCTATACCAAGCTCGATCTCGCTAACTACTACCGCGAGGTCTTCCCCGCCCTCCAGCCTTATGTGAAAGATCGCATCCTCACCCTCGAGCGCTGTCCGGACGGCATGCTCGGCGAATGCTTCTATCAAAAACAAAAGCCGCAAGGCTTGCCGCGCGACACTCCCACCAAAAAAATCGCCACCGCACACGGCAAGCGCGCCACCACCGAATACGTTGTCGGCGGCTCGCTCACCACGCAACTCGCCCTCGTAAACCTCGGCTGTATTCCCGTTCACGTCTGCGGCAGCCGTGCGCAACATTTCCCCAAGCCGGATTGGATCTGTTTCGACCTCGATCCCACGTCCGGCAAATTTGGCGATGCCGCCAACGCCTGCCTTCTTATTAAGGAAGTGCTCGAGGCGCTCGAACTGCGCGCCTTTCCCAAGACGTCCGGCAGCCGTGGCCTGCATATTTTCGTCCCTCTCAAAGTCGGCCCCAGCTCAGACGAAGTCCTGGCGTTCGCCACCACGCTCGCCGAACGCCTCTCTGGCGCGTATCCGAAGGAACTTACAACCGAGCACTCTTTGTCCGCGCGCGGAAATCGCGTCTACATTGACGTGGCCCGCAACGGCAAGGTGCAAACAGTCGTCAGCCCTTACTCCGTGCGCCGGAAACCGCACGCGCCCGTCTCGACGCCTCTCTCCTGGTCCGAAGTGAAACCCTTCCTCGATCCATCCAGCTTCAACCTCGGCAATTTCCGCGCGCGCGTCAAACGCGCCGATCCCTGGTCCGATTTCTTCTCCAGCCGCCAGTCCTTGAAAGCCGCCACTCCCCGCCTCAAAACAATCTGATCCCCGAGGTGGCACAGCTACCCCTGGCTGTGATCTTTTGCCAAATTCCTGACGCGTTCTAGGAACGAGCCATTCCGAGGTCCTGTGAACGAGAACCGAGGAGTCCGCAGCTGCTTTCTGCTTTCTGCTTTCTGCTTTCTGCTTTCTGCTTTCTGCTTTCTGCTTTTTGCTTTTTGCTTTTTGCTTTCTGCTTTTAGCTTTTAGCTTTTAGCTTTTAGCTTTTAGCCGTAGCAGTTCGTAGCGGCCACCGTTGCCTGCGGTGTTTGCAGGCGTTTCTCGGTGGGCCCTTTTGCTTTTGCCCTTTTCCTTTTCCTTTTCCTTTTCCTTTTCCTTTTCCTTTTCCTTTTGCTTTTGCTTTGCGCTGTTGCTTTTGCCTTTCCTAATTTCGTCCGTCATTCTGAGGGACGCGAAGCGGCCCGAAGAACCCCTCTTGCCTTTCAGCCACATCGCACATCTCTCACACACACCAAAAACATGGCACAA
>DATEME010000012.1:0-2108 GCA_035275865.1 Candidatus Acidiferrales bacterium
TCATCATCTTTCGCTGTATCCAACAATCCTGCTTTGGACCCTTCTCCACGTTAGCGGTGGGGGAATCGAGTATTTTCGGCTGCTGCGTCGCCAGACCTTTCGCCATCTTCGCTCGATCGTTTTCGACCAGATGCTGCCAAAAATCGCTCACTACTGGTCTCGAACCGAGGTCGAACAGCTCATGTACCGGGCGGGCCTCGTCGATATCCAGCTTTCCTGGGTCACCGAGATGTCTTGGGCCGCTTCGGGAAGGCGGCCGAAGGAGCAGGCTTGAGCGCTGAGTGTGATATGACCACAATTCTCCAAAGAAAGTCTTGATCGAGCATGCGGCATGGCGGCCGTGATTTTCACGATCGATCGCGTTTTCGTGGCATTCTTCGGACTCCAGCGGGACGATGGTGGCTTGCCCCAGCCGCGCTGGAGCAAAACATCGCACGCGGCAACGCATTTTCGACTCTTCAGAGCCTAAATCCAAAGTTCTTCAGAAGTTCTTACAATCAACGGATCTCTGACTGAGATCCAGCCTGACATCGATATGTTCCTAGCGCATCATGGTTGCACAATGCGCGAGTTTGGCTACTTGTGAATTGGAGTGCACCCCTTGGGGTGGACAGGTATGAGGCTGTTCAATTGGCCATCTGCCGGGCGTGTTCCTCTTCAAAGTTGACGGGGCTTTTGTATCCCAGCGCCGAGTGGCGACGCTTGGCATTATAGACGTCTTCGATGAAGCGCGGCAAAGAGGCAGCGACGTCGTCAAAGGCCTCGTACTCCATCAGGTAGACCTCCTCGACTTTGAGCGTCTTTATGAAGCTCTCAGCCTTGGCATTGTCATAGGGGTTGCCACGTCGGCCCATCGAACCCTTGAGGCCGTGCTTGGCGAGCTCCGCGCGGTAATCTTCGGCCGCGTACTGCGAACCGCGATCGGAGTGATGGATGCACCCTCGTGGCGGCCGGCGCGCGGCGATGGCGGCTCGCAGGGCGGCAAGCGCCAAACGCGCATCGACCCGTTTGCCGATTGCATAGCCGACAACTCGCCGTGACCAAGCATCCAGGATCGTAGCGAGATAGACGAAGCCGGTCGCGATGGCGATGTAGGTGATATCGGCGACCCAGAGCTGGTTGAGGTCCGTCGGCACAACGTTCTCGGCGAGGTTCGGGAAGATCGGCCCGTCGTGGTCACTGTCGGTCGTTGCAATGAACCGCCGCCGCGGCCGCACGGTCAGGCCGTTTTCCTTCATCAGCCGCATGACTTTCTTGTGGTTCACGGTACGGCCTTCGCCATGCAGCTCGGCGGTCACGCGACGATAGCCGTAGGCGGGCCACTCGGCGCACACCGCCTTGATCTGCTCGACAAGCCGTGCCTCGTCGATCGGCTGGACCTGCGGCTCGGCGTAGAAGGTTGAGCGCGTCAGCCCCATCAGTCGGCATCCTTCTGCGATTGAGAGACCAGCGGGCCGGCAACAATGGATGTACTCGCGCTTTTCGGCTGGCGAACGTGCCGCGAGACCCCCTTTAAAAACTCGTTCTCAAGCGCGAGCTTGCCAACGAGACGCTCGAGAGCTGCAATGCGCGCCTCATACTCGGCCAGCACATCGGCGGCCGCCGTGTCGCTGTCGAGCCCACCGGCCTCGAACTTGGCGACCCAGATCTTAATCAGATTGCGGCCGATCCCGTGGCGCCTGGCGAGGGCGTGCAGTGACTCCCCACCCAGAAATTCTTGGACGACCTGGCGCTTGAACTCGATCGAATGCGTGCGGTGCTTGGCCATGGGCTTTCTCCTCGAAAGCCCGGTTCAGTTAGCCGATTCTCAACTTCCCCATCTGTCCACCCCAAGGGGTGCACTCCAGGGAGGGGGTCAGATCCGCCCCTAGCTTGCCCGGAGCTCCCTACCTCGCTCGGCTCGACGACCTTCGCATCGTCCCAATTCGCGTAGATCAGGCGGATTTTGCCGCCGTTTTCCCGCGAAAAGGCGAGATTGCCCTTGTCCGAGATGGAGATGGGGGAGATTTGTTTCGTCGAGGCAGGGGGGTTGGTCTCATAA
Source organism: Candidatus Acidiferrales bacterium (assembly GCA_035275865.1). GTDB lineage: Bacteria > Acidobacteriota > Terriglobia > Acidiferrales > UBA7541 > Palsa-295. Next base: position 2,042 of record DATEME010000012.1, read on the forward strand.
GAGAGGTGGAGGCTGGGCCTCATCCTTGCGTTCCGAATCAGATTGGTGATCCATGACCTCTGCCAAC
>DATEME010000013.1:0-4253 GCA_035275865.1 Candidatus Acidiferrales bacterium
GCACCGCCTTCCCGCATTCCTCTCGTACGTAGGCACAGCGCGGCGCGAACGCGCATCCCGGCGGCAATGCATACAGCGCCGGCACCATCCCTGGAATCGAAGCGGACTTCTCTCGCTGCAATCGCGGCGCGGCAGCAATCAATCCTTCTGTATAGGGATGTCGAGGATGCCTTAAAACTTCGAGCACCGGACCCTCTTCGACGATCCTCCCCGCATACATCACGGCCACGCGATCCGCGACTTCCGCGACGACTCCCAAATCGTGCGTGATAAAGAGCATGGAAAGCTGCAATTCGCCTTGCAGCGTCCCGAGCAAATCCAAAATCTGCCGCTGCACCGTCACGTCGAGCGCCGTGGTCGGTTCATCCGCAATCAATAGACCCGGACCTGCAGCAAGCGCCATCGCAATCATCACGCGCTGGCGCAATCCGCCGGAAAGCTGGTGCGGATACTGGCGCGCGCGCCTCTCCGGTTCCGGCACAGCTGCGCGTTCCAGTGCCTTAAGAACCCGCCGCTGCACTTCTGCTGATGAAAGCGCGCCATCATGAACGCGAATCGCTTCCGCGATCTGCGTTCCCACGCGCATCACGGGATTGAGCGCGGTCATCGGCTCCTGAAAAATCATCGCCATTTCACGGCCGCGCATTCGACGCAGCTGATCCGCCGAGGCCGCGATCAGATTCCGCGCTCCATTGCCATTCGTGCCGGTATGAAGCAGCGCTGTGCCCGTGCAACGCGCTCCCTGCGGCTCTAGCCCCATCAGCGTGAGCGAAAGAATCGTTTTCCCGGAACCCGATTCGCCGACGATGCCGAGCGTTTCACCTTCAGCCAGTGCGAACGACACATCATTCACCGGGCGAATCCAGCCGTGCACAGTCGGCAGTTCGACCGTAAGTCCGCACACATCGAGCCTTGGCTTCATGCCAACATCATAGCTGTCTGCGCTCAACGAGGCGAGAATTTGCCCTGAGCCTGTTTCATGTGCGAAAGACCGGGCGGTGGAGTTGGCGCTAGTCTTGCCCGTCGGAATTGACAAAACGATCGAGCAAAAGATTGGCAAGAGCGGACTGGTCGTGCCTGACCACACGATCCTGCTGCAACAAATTCGCCTCGATGCACTTCAAGCCCATGCCCGCGAGCTCAGCTAACGACGGCTTTACAGGTTCGGCGCCCTCTGCCCGGTAGCGCCGCAGCAGACGCGGCGAAATAGGCGCCCGATTCACAATGGCGTAGTCGAAAATCCGGAGACCGGCGTGTTCGTAGATTGCGCGGACGTGGTCGGCTACCGAATAATGCGCGGTCTCGCCCGGTTGTGTCATGAGATTTGCGATGTACACGCGCACGGCTTTGGAATGCGCGATCACTTTCACCACGTCCTGCACCAGTAGATTCGGAATGATGCTGGTGTAAAGAGAACCCGGGCCGATCAGGATGAGGTCGGCGCGTCGAAGCGCCTCCAACGTATAAGGAGACGGCCGCACGCGCCGTGGCGAAAGCCGTATCCGCGCGATTCGTTTTCGCGATTTGGAAATCTTTGTCTCGCCCTTGACGACGGTTCCATCCTCTAGCTCGGCTTCAAGCGTCACATTTTGTTCCGTCGAAGGGAAAATCCGGCCGCGAATCGCAAGGACCTGCGACGACACTTCCACGGCTCGCAGAAAATCGCCCGTTACATTTGTAAGCGCCGTTAGAAACAGATTGCCGAAGCTGTGTCCCGCGAGCCCGCGCCCGGTGGGAAAGCGGTATTGGAAGAGGTGCGCCAGCAGCGGCTCATCCGTCGAGAGCGCCACCATGCAATTGCGGATGTCTCCGGGGGGCAAAACGCGATACTCGCGGCGCAGCCGTCCCGAGCTTCCGCCATCGTCGCTCACAGCAACCACAGCCGTCAGATCGGCAATGGGAAAACGAGCGCGGCCGGCCGCGCGATCCCGCGACGCTTCTTTCGGCGAATATGCGATGTGCTGCTTGAGTCCGCGCAGGACGACGGAGAGACCCGTTCCTCCGCCCAATGCCACGACGCGGAGCGCGCGATTGGGCTGAGAGCGATTCTTTTGGCGTTCTTTCACCTAAAAAGCTGGCTAACCGCCCGAGCCGTCACGCTCAGGATAGAGAAGTTCTGTGAAGCGCGGATCTTCCTGCAAAAATGCAAAATCCTCATCGTTGCGCGCATGATAGCGATTTTCTGGGCGCAATTGGATCGCGAATTTCAAATTCTCCATCGCCGAATCGGCTTCGCCCGTCAGGCAATCCAGGACCGCCATAGCGTACACAATGTGGTCTGCTTTCGGCGCCGCCTTGCGTGCGCGATCGAGATGCTCGCGCGCATCGTCCCAACGCCCCAAATTCATGAGCGCCACGCCCTGCGTGTAATGGTCTTCGGCGGATTTCAAGACAGGCGCGGGTGGGCGCGAGATGCGCTGATCGCAAATACGGATGTGAACGCGGGCTCGCTCGCCAAGCTCCTGGCTGGGACCCTCCGTCACGCGCTCGAGAATCTGCTTCGCCCGCTGAAATTTCTGCTGCTGGAACAGGGTGAGCGCTTCCTCATAGAGCTTCAGTTGTTGCTGCTTGGCGGGCGCCTCGGGGTCCGGCGGCACAGTCTTAGCTTTTTCGTTATGACGTAAGGCACTTTGTTTCAATGGCTTATGGCCCTTCTGCGTTCCAGATATCGCTGAAGTAGCTTGGGAGGAGCGGCTTTTCACAAGTTCACTCCAAGGCTCGCTGAAATGCAAACATAGCAGACTCAATACATTGCGTCAATGTGGACGATTTGCGTCCATGGTCGCCGCCGAAGGTCTACTGGATAATCTGCCAGATGGAATAGAAAGAGTAACTTGGCGATTCGCCACCTGGCTTATGATGCTAAAGCGTTTTCGATTGATGAGGAGAAGGTCGTAATGAGCAAAATCTGGACCGGCATCATCGCAGGCGTCGTGCTCTTTCCGGCAATCGTTGTTGCCGTCGTCTACCTCGGCTGGCTGCCCGCGGCGGCTGACAGTTCTTCGATGCGTTTCGAGCCGCTTGTGGCGGAAATGGGGCTCGGTGCGCGCATCGCACGTCAAGCTCCCTCGCGCGATGTCTCCGGCATGTCCACGGCGGACCTCGTCACCGGCGCTCATGTTTACCACGACGACTGCGCCGCATGTCATGGGCTGCCTAACCAACCGCAAGGACCGGTCGGCTCAGGCATGTTCCCTCAAGCGCCTCGCTTGCTCTCGCCCGACGGTATGGTCACCGACGACTCCGCTGGCGAAACGTACTGGAAAGTGAAAAATGGAATTCGCCTGAGCGGTATGCCGAGTTTCGCCAAAATTTTGAACGAAGATCAGACGTGGCAGGTCACAGCGGTCGTGAAACGCGCGGACAAGCTCCCGCCGGAAGTGATGAACGCGCTGCAACCAGAACCGGAGTCAGCACCTTCTAGCGCAGTAGTAGCGCCGCCGCGTGCCGGAAAATCGACGCCGTAATTTCCTCCGCGCACTTAGGGCGCAGCCGGTCACTCGCGCCCCAAGCGGGCATCCCAATTGCCCGTGCGGCACATCTCTAGTAGTCTCTATCGTTACGCCTCGGGGGCGAATCGAACGAATGGGTCAATGGATGAAGGTTGCGCGGGGAAAAGACTGCCTGATTTTCGCGGGTATCCTGATGGCGCTGTTCTTTTCTTCGTCTTGCCAGCAATATATTAATTATCCGGCGCCGGTCGTCACAGGAGTATCACCGACAAACGTAAACGCCGGTCAGCCTGCGTTCACCCTCACGGTTATCGGATCGAACTTCACACCCGCGTCCGCAGTGCTGTGGAACGGCTTCCCGCGTGTTTCGTTCTTCCAAGATTCCGATCACATCACCGCGAATATTCTTCAGAGCGACATCGTCAATCCGGGCAAAGTACAGGTCACAGTGCAGACTCCCCAGCCCGGCGGCGGCTTGTTTCAGCCTCCCGTGAGCTTTACGATCAATCCCATCGCCGTACCCGTTCCGACCATCACGTCGTTATCTCCGTCCGGTGTTTACGCGAGCTCAAGCGCTTTCACCTTGCGCGTGAACGGCGCAAATTTCGTGTCCACGTCGGTGGTGACCGTAAACGGAGCGAATCACACCACATTCGAGGTCAATTCGACCCAGCTAGCGGCAGCGGTGGATGCCTCGGATATCGCCAACGCCGGGGCGCTGCAGATTGCGGTTTTCAATCCGCCCGTTCCAAATCCTCCGGCGGGTGAAGCCCCCGGCGGTGGAAGCTCAAATGTCGTCAC
>DATEME010000014.1:0-5432 GCA_035275865.1 Candidatus Acidiferrales bacterium
TCATATTCCAAAATAAACCGCGCTCTCTCATCCACCACACTGCTCGTTTTCCAGGGCATGCTGCCTTTCTACACGCCCTCTTCGCTGCAGTGTCAGGAATCTCCCCGGTCTATTCTGTCAACCATGTCCCCGGTCCGTACCGTTGGAAACACAGCCAAGAGTGGCTGTGCCAGCGCTAATGATACAGGAGATATTTGGCACGCGTGGCGCGGAATTTTTCGAGTGCGGGCGTCCAGGATTTTATGATTTTTGCGGGCGATTCGCCGCCGGCAAGCGCATCGACGGTCGCTTGGTTCCCGATCAGCGTGATTGTTTTGTCGACGTGGAAATTCTGCGGATACATGCGGTGCAGCACATCCTCGATTTCCATACCCATGCGCATCGAGCGCAATTCCCCCTTGGGTGCGATGCGGATGCGGACGCCGTGGCAAAGCTGGCCGGCGTAGAGGTCCTGCGTCGGAGTAAATTGCGTCGAAGAAAATTCCACGCCCGAAATTTTGCGGCGTTCGAGCGCGGCAGCGAATTTTGCGCCGTCGATCCAAGGCGCGCCAAGAATTTCAAAGGGTGTATCCGTGCCGCGACCGACCGAGACGTTTCCAGCCTGCAGAATTTCGATGCCGGGATACAGAAAGGCTTCCGTGAGACTCCGGAGATTCGGCGACGGCGCGACCCACGGCAGGCCGGCCTGGTTGTAAGGTTCGCTGCGATGCCAATTTTTCATCGCTATGACGTGGAGATCGGCGCCGATCTTGTTTTCCGCGTTGAACATTTGCGCGAGCTCGCCCATCGTCATCGCGTAACGGATGGGGATCGGGAAATAGCCGACGAACGAAAGCTTGTCCGGATCGAGCATCGGCCCTTCGATGATTTCGCCGCCTAGAGGATTAGGACGGTCGAGCACGTAGTAGGCAATATGCGCTTTGGCAGCCTCTTCCATGCAATAGGCCATCGTCGTCGTGAACGTGTAGAAGCGGACGCCGGCGTCTTGAATGTCAAACACGAGTGCGTCGAGATTGGCGAGCATCTCGGGAGTGGGGCGGCGCGCGGCGCCGTAGAGGCTATAGATCGTGAGGCCGGTTTTTGCGTCGGTAGCGTTGGAAACCGACGAGTCGGCGCGGCCGGCAATGCCGTGTTCGGGACTGAAGAGCGCGACGAGCTTTACGCCCTGCGCGGATTTCAGTACGTCAATCGTGCGGCGGCCTTGCGAATCGACGCCCGTCTGATTCGTGATCAGGCCGACGCGCTTGCCACGCAACGACGCGAAATTTTCCAGTTCGAGAACATCGATGCCGGTGAGTGCATGCGGGGGAGCCGGGGTTGGCACGACCGCAGACTGTCGCGCGCGGACGCGCGGCACGGCGAGCAGCAAGACGAAAGCGATGCTCGCCAGCATCGCGGCACGCCTGTTTTTTGCGCAGGAACGAAACAATTGCGAAGACGTTTCTTTATGGCACATGAATTCGATGCTATATACAGGTGCGGGGCGCATGCACATTAGAATGCCCGCTACGAACATCTGGCGCAAGAGACTGTGCTGGCGCGCGAAGAGGGGCACAGCGAGCATCGCCCCTACGACAAGACTTTACTGCCTTACTTTAACTTTTTTGCTGATCATGACACCTTCCTCACGCCGATCGACGAAAGCCTCGAATTCCAAAAGGACAAATCGCAGCAGCGCCAGCTCGTGGGTAAGGCGAACGCTCCGTTCGATGACGCTGCGCGAAAAAATCGGACAGATGCTGATGGTGCCGATTTTTGGCGAATTTACTTCCGTCGAAAGCCCCGAATATCAAGAGTTGCTGCGCCAGGTGGGCGAAAATCGGGTCGGTGGCGTGATGGTTCATACGGCGGCCGGAGCCCGCGGATTGCGGCTGAGTCAGGTTTATCCGACTGTTGCATTAACGAACGAGCTGCAACGGCGATCGAAGATTCCATTGCTTGTCGGCGCCGATTTTGAAGGCGGTACGGCGATGCGACTCGCGGAAGGCACGGCATTCCCGCGGCAGATGGCAATTGCAGCGACCGGCGATCCGTCGCTCGCGTATGCGGTGGGTAAAGCGACGGCGGTCGAATCGCGTGCGGCGGGCGTGCATTGGATTTTCGCGCCGGATGCGGACGTGAACAACAATCCGCAGAATCCAATTATCAATATTCGTTCGTTTGGCGAGGACCCGCAGGATGTGGCGCGGTACGTGAGCGCGTACGTGCGCGGCATTCAGGAGAATGGCGCGCTGGCGACGGCGAAGCATTTTCCGGGGCACGGAAATGTGAGCGTCGACTCGCATTTGGCGCTGGCGTCAGTGCCAGGAACGCGCGCGGAACTCGAGGCGATGGAGCTTGTTCCCTTCCGCGCGGCGCTTGCTGCGGGAGTTGCGTCCGTGATGCCGGGACATTTGCAAGTGAATGCGCTCGACGACACGCCCAACATGCCGGCCACGCTTTCGCGAAAGATTCTTACCGGGTTACTGCGCGGCGAGATGAAGTTCGCGGGACTGATTATCACGGACGCGATGAATATGGGTGGCGTGGCGAATCTTTATGCGCCAGGCGAGGCCGCCGTGCGTGCGATTGAGGCCGGCGAGGATGTGCTGTTGATGCCGCCCGCGCCTGAAGCGGCCATCGCGGCGATTGAAGAAGCGCTCGAGTGCGGCCGGCTCACCGAAAAACGGATTGACGAGTCCGTGACGCGCATTTTAAGCGCAAAGGCGCGGCTGGGGCTGCACATCGAGCGGAAGGTCGAGCTTGAGGGGCTGAACCGAACGTTTGCGATGCCGAGCACGGCTGCCGAGGCGCAGTCGATTGCGGACCGCGGCGTGACGCTGCTGCGCGACTCGGATCATGTGCTGCCTATCGATCCGGCAAAACCACAACGACTGCTGCTTGTGTCGCTCGCGGCGGATCGCGATGCGTATCCGGGCGACGCGCTTGAACCGGAGTTGCGGAAGCAGGTGGATTCTCTGAAGGCGCTGCGGGCGGATGCGGTGTTTTCGCCGGTGAGCAATTTGAAGCTGTCGCCTCCGTCGAGCTATGACGTGGCGGTCGCGGCGCTCTTTGTGCGCGTGATGGACGGCAAAGGCAACGTCGGCATTCCGGAGGATCAGCGAAAGTTTGTCGATCAATTGATTGCGAATGGGAAGCCAACGGCGGTGGCGGCGTTTGGGAATCCGTATTTGATTGGCGCGTTTCCGAATGCGAAGACTTGGGTTTCGGAGTTTTCGACGAACGGCGTGGCGCAACGGGCCGTCGCGAATGCGCTGCTGGGCAGGAGCGCAATCGGCGGACGGATTCCGGTTAGTATCCCGGGCGCGGCGAAACGCGGCGCGGGCCTGGATATGCAGGCGAATCCGATGCAACTGGTAAAGTCATCGGCGCTTTCGGCGCGGCTCAAGCCGGTCTACAAGGTGCTCGATCAGCAGCTTGCGAATGACGCATTTCCGGGCGGCGTGCTGGCTGTGGGATACAAGGGCGAGCTGGCTGTGCATCCATTTGGGAAGTTCACGCGGGATAAAAAAGCCGAGCGCGTGAAGGCAGACACGCTTTATGACGTGGCGTCGATGACCAAAGTGATTGTGACGACGACGCTCACGATGATGCTAGTGGAGCAGAACAAGCTGAATCTCGACGCACCGGTGGAGCGTTATTTGCCGGAATTTGCGGCAGCCGCGAAATCCGACCCAAATCCGGATTGGCGCTCGCGCATCACGGTTCGCATGCTGCTGCTGCACGATTCGGGTTTGCCCGCGCATCGCGACTTCTTTTTGCAAGCGAAAGGCTACGACGCGGTTCTGCAACTCGTGATGGCCGAGCCGCTCGTTCACGAGCCCGGAACACAGGTGGAATATTCGGACCTGGGGATGATCCTCGAAGGAGAAATCGTCCACAGACTATTCGGCGAAACGCTCGATAAGCTCGCACAGGAAAAGATATTCAAACCGCTCGGGATGAAGAACTCGCTCTTTAATCCGCCGGCAAAGATGCGTTCGCGAATCGCGCCGACGGAATATGACGCGACTTATCGCAAGAAGCTGATGTGGGGCGAAGTGCACGACGAAAACGCGTGGGCCATGGGCGGCGTCGCGGGCCATGCGGGGCTCTTTACCACGGCGGGCGATGTGGCGATCTTTGCGCAGACGATCCTGAACGGCGGGATTTACGGGCATTACCGGATCGCACAACGGTCGACGATCGACATGTTCACGACGCGGCATCAGATCGGCAATTCGGCGCGCGCGATCGGGTGGGACGTGCCGACGGCGCCTTCGACGTCAGGGCACTATTTTTCGGCGACGAGTTTTGGGCATACGGGATTTACGGGGACGTCGATCTGGGTCGATCCGGAGCGGCAGCTTTTTGTGATTTTGCTGACAAATCGCGTGAATCCCACGCGGGCCAACGAGAAAATCCGCCAGGCGCGTCCGGCAGTGCACGATGCGATCTTTCGCGTACTGGATATTGTCCCGGAAGAGGAAAAAGGCGCATTGCCGGGGCGCTGAGACACAGGTTTGCGGCGATTACGTAATGTTTTGAGCCTTTTGTCCCCATAGATGCCCTCCCTTAGCCCTGCCCGATAACTTCCTCAGCACAGTCCGAGCACAGGATGCAGAAGCCGCAATACGCTGAACCACGCTGCATTTATAATCGAAGTGGGGCACAAGCTAGGTGAGACCGTCCAAGACCGAACAGCGCAACCCGCACACGCGAGGCCTAGACCGAAAATCGACGATTGAGATTGTGCGCGCGATGAATCGCGAGGACGCACGCGTAGCTTTGGCTGTGCGGCGCGTGCTGCCGCAGATCGCGCGAGCGGTGGACGCGATTGTGAAGGCGTTTGAGTCGGGTGGGCGGCTGATTTATGTGGGCGCGGGGACGAGCGGACGGCTTGCGGTGCTCGATGCTTCGGAGTGCCCGCCGACTTTCGGCACGCCGCCGCGCATGGTGCACGCGTTGATCGCGGGCGGCGAGCGCGCATTACGCCAAGCAGTGGAGGGCGCGGAGGATTCCGCGGCACAGGGGGCACGAGATGTCCGGCGGGCCGGTGTGAAGAGCAATGACGTGGTAGTCGGAATCGCAGCAAGCGGAACAACGCCTTACGTTTTAGGCGCATTGCAGCTCGCGCGGCGGCGTGGGGCGACAACGGTCGGCGTCACGTCTAATCCAAGATCGGCGCTCGCAAAGCAGGCGCAGATTGCGATCGCGGTGGACACGGGACCGGAAGTTGTGAGCGGCTCGACGAGGCTGAAGGCAGGCACGGCACAGAAAATGGTGCTGAACATGTTTTCTACCACTGCGATGGCGCGCGTCGGGCGGGTTTACGAGAACTGGATGGTTGGCGTTGCACTCACGAATAAGAAGTTACGGCAGCGCGGCGCACGGATACTGACGGAGGCGGCAGGCGTTTCGGCGTCTGCTGCGGCACACGCTCTGAGGCGCAC
>DATEME010000015.1:0-2280 GCA_035275865.1 Candidatus Acidiferrales bacterium
GCGTTCCGCCCGCTAGAGGACTTCAAGAAAGAGGTCGCCGAGTTCGCGCGTTACCTCAAATCGACGCCGCCGTCAGAAGGCTCGCACGGCGTGTTCTATCCGGGCGAGATCGAATATCTGCGGGAGCAGGAACGTCGCAAGATCGGCATCGAGATCGAGGACGCGACCTGGGACAAATTGCGCTCGCTTGCGGCCGAATACAAGATCGCGGGTGAGTTGGCTCTCGCCTAGAAGGCCCGCGGAGAGGGAGAAGAGCATGACACGGCAAATGGCGATGGTCGGCTTCCTGCAGGCGCAGAACTGCACCAACCTGCCGAACTCATGGCGTCATCCGGAATCGCGCGACGATTCGATGTCGGCGGACTACTACCAGGAGATCGCGGGAGTTCTCGAAGCCGGCAAATTCCACATGGCGTTCTTCGACGATCGGCTGGCGATGCCGGACCGCTACGGCAATGATCATGCCCACACCGTCGAATACGGCATTCGCTGCGTGAAGATGGATCCCATGATCGTGCTGACAACCCACCCTGGTTGTAAATACCGTCAAGATCGAGCGCGCTATCGAGGTCTTCGCGAGTGTGCCGAACGGCGGCCTTGTGCTACCGCCCAATGTCACGACTACCGCTCATCGCGACGTCATTGTCGCGCTCGCGGCGCGGCACCATTTGCCGGCGGTGTACAACATCCGTCCGTTCGTCACGGCCGGTGGGCTCATGTCTTACGGAGTCGACTTCACCGATGTGTTTCGCCAGGCGGCGTCGGTTCGAGGGTCTAGGGTGAAAAATGACCCTTTTCAGACATGGGCGCGTCGGGGAAGGGTCCTATTTTGCGACATCTCCCCGATCCTCGCTATTATTTCAATGTGCATACACGATCGTGCGCAGCATGACCCGGCGTTCGTCAGGCCGATAATCGCCGGCTCCGCGGTGCATCGTGGCCAGCTCGTCCCACATCAGCACATCGCCGACGCGCCAGTGATGGTAATAAACGAAGCGATCCTGCGTCGCGTGCTCGGCCAGTTCCTCGATCAGCGGCCAGGCTTCCTCCCGCGTCATGCCGATGAAACCATGCGTGTGCATCGGGTTGACGAACAGGATCGGCCGACCGGTCACCGGGTGCTCGATCACCGCGGGCCGCTGCATTTCGTGATATACCTTTTCGGTTTCTCCTTTGTCATCGCCATAAAGTTTCTCACCGGCGGGTCCGGTGCTGCGGCCGTGCAGGCCCACCAGGGTGGAGAGCCGGTCCTTCATGGTTTTCGGTAGCGCATCATAGGCGGCACGCATATCGGCGAACATGGTGCCGCCTTTTGAGGACGGAATTTCCTTGGCGTGCAGGATAGCGAGTATCGGCGGATCAGCTTCGTATGTTGAGTCCGTGTGCCAGTCAGTGGCGCGCTTGACGCCATACCAATCCACCTTGCCGTCGTCCTCGACATTGGTAAGCCAGGACACTTCCGGATATTCGGCATGACGATACTTGACCAGCGCATGCATGCGTGGCGAGCCGAACCAACGGCCGAACGCGGCGAGTTCGGCCGCGCCAAGATTCTGGTCGCGGAACACAAGCACCGGGTGTTCTGCGAATACACGCCCGATCCAGGCGAAGGTCGCCTCGTCGAGCGGCCTTGAGAGATCAATGCCTAATGCCTCGGTGCCGAGTAGCTCGCCGAGCGGGCGGAGTTGGGGGGAACTAGTCATGGGCGGTCCTCCGACGTTGTCGCCTGAAAGATGCGACTGGGGAACGGGTACCATTATAGGGCTTCGGGCCGTCCGCGGGGAAAACCGGAAGCGATGGGTTAGGGTGAAGCCTGTCCGCCCATCACCGCGTTTCCGGTGCACTGTCGTCGTCCCCACAGCGCGCGACATGTGTCTGCAATTCGCCAACGTTGAGGAGGACTACGCAGACAGCTACGGCACCCCTATTGAGGCCTACAGTTTGGCGGGCGTCTACACCAGCCGGGTTCTTAAGGGTGGGAGGCGCTCTCCGCGCAGTCATTGAGGTAACGCGCTCACTCCGTGACCGTGCTCGGGTTTTTTTGATCGGCGACCATGAAGACGATGATCTTCGTGCGCTTATCCGCGCTTGGGTTGCGTGAGGTGGAGTGGAGGGCGGTCGGCGGCTCGTAGAAGGTCTCGCCCGCGTTGAGGATCCGTGCGGGCTGCCCGTCGATCGCGAACTAGTAGGTGCCCTCGATCACGTAGCCGAAGGTGTGATGGCCGGGATGCCGGTGCGGAGGGCTGCTGGTGCCGGGCGCGCGATCGAGCAACGTGATGC
>DATEME010000016.1:0-2408 GCA_035275865.1 Candidatus Acidiferrales bacterium
GGGCGGCGGGGAGGTAGTCGGATGGGAGTGTACCAGTCAGTTCGACCTCGCCGACGCTGTAGGCTTTCAGCTTGGCTTGCGCGTGAAGGCCCTGAATAGCTGCGCCACCGAGAGCGGCTCCTACAATCATTGACAGTGCGACCGTGTACCGAGTTTTCATGATGTCCTCCCACTCATCACCTGCCGAACACCAGCGTCCGGGGGGATAAAATCATGCTCTGCTCGCGTGAGCCGCGCAAATAAAAAAGGGGTCTTCGCGGAATCGAGTGGGCGAATTTGGGGTCTGAAGGCGTAAGAAAGCTGTGCATTTCCTAGCGATTTTGGATTTCGGTGCGGGCTTCGATTTGGCATCCGAGATGGATGACAAGAGCGGCGAAGCGACCTCGGCGACTTTGGGATGCGTATTGCTTCCCGGGTTTTCAGCCGGAACAGACGGTATGCGGCGTTTTCGGTGATCCGAAAGCGCGGGTGATCAGGCTCAATCGGCGTTCAAAAAAACGGCATGCGGTTGTTGCGGTCGCGTCCAGATGGGCTGGTACGATTGCAAGCTGCGGCGTGTGCGCGATCTGTCATGCGGCGACACGCGGATTTTCCTGGAATTGGAGGTGAGGCGGCTGGACTGCCGTCACTGTGGCAAGGTGAAGCGCGAGCGGCTCGACTTTCTGGCGGACAATCCGCCCTACAGCAAGCGCTTTGCCTATTATGTCGGCCGTCGCTGCCGGTCGGCGACGATCAAGGACGTGGCGGCGGAACTCAAGCTCGACTGGCACACGGTCAAAGCGCTCGATCAGCAGTACATGCAGGCCCAGCTCAAGCGCGCCGGCACGCCCGGCCCGGGTGTGATTGGCATTGACGAGATCGCGATCCGCAAGGGGCACACCTATCGGATCGTGGTCAGCGATCTGCTGCGTGGCCGGCCGATCTGGTTCGGTGGCAAAGATCGCTCGGAAGCGAGCATGGGGGAGTTCTACGCCTGGCTGGGCGAGAAGAAGAGCGCGCGCATTCGGCTTGCGGTGATGGACATGTGGAAGCCGTTTCGGCTGGCGACGGCGGCGCATGTCCCGCAGGCCGCGATTTTGTTCGACAAGTTCCACGTGATGCGGCATCTGGGCGAGGCCTTGGATCACGTTCGCAAGAGCGAATATGGGCGGCTTGCGGGTCGCGACCGGCGCTACATCAAGGGGCAGAAATACACATTGCTGTCGCGCAAGGAGAACCTCACGCTCGACGGCAAGAAGGCATTGAAGACGTTGCTTTCGGCCAACAAGCGGCTCAACACGGCCTATGTCCTCAAGGAGAGTTTTGGCCAGCTGTGGAGTTACGAGCGTGAGGGCTGGGCGCGGCGTTTCTTTGAGAACTGGCGAGAGAGCCTCAAGTGGCAGCGGCTCAAGCCCTATGAGAAGTTCGCCGAAATGATCGATCGTCACTGGGACGGGATCGCCGCCTACTGCCAGCCGGAGAACAAGGTCTCGCTCGGCTTTGTCGAGGGGCTCAACAATAAGATCCGGGTGATCCAGCGCCGCGCCTACGGCTTGCGCAACAAAGAGTATCTGCGGCTCAAAGTGCTCAGCTGTATGCTGCCGGTGTTATAGCTGTGCCTTAAGAGTTCCCCCGCGACTTCGCCTGTCAGCCTGATAACGTGATGAGCAAGGCCAGTGCCTTGCCATCAACGATGTGAGGCATCGCCATCGCTGTGGACATGATGGACAACGCAAGCGCGTTGCCCACATGCCCACAGTCACAACAACAGCAAAAGCAGCAGATTCAAAATTGGGCTAAAAGCACCCACACGACTTCACGATGAAGGCTAAAAAAGAAAAGGAACTCGCCGACGATGCGCGTCTTCTGCGCGCCTGGAAAAAATTTCACCGCGAAGAGCGCGAGGCTGTGCTCGCTGGCCCTTACGGCGCGACACTGGCCGAGTTGTTCCGCATGTTCGCGAACATGAAACACGTCGCGCCGGCGCTGCTCGTTGGCTTTAAGTCCGTTTCGTCTGATCAAGGCGATCCTGTTTCCCCCGAATGGGGCGCCCACCGGGGCGTAGCCCGGCCTGAATAAACATCATCGCAGTTCATAGGAGTAAAACATGAATGCGAATATCGGACCGCCCGATGGCGGAATTCTCGCGAGCTTGTTAACTGGTCAGGTCACCCACGGCGTGATCGCACGATGGTCCGAAAATACTGGCTGGACCACGCGCGAAGGCCAGCCGCTTCCAAGTCCAATGCTACTGCTTGGGCTCGGCACAGTGTTGCGGCGCTGGAAGGACAAGCGGCCCTACTACAACACTGACAGCCCGCTTCCCGATCCAGAGACATTGAACAGTGCAATCCCGGTTGAGGAATGGGAGCTTGACCTTGCAGGTCATCCTACCCCGCCGTGGAAGCTTTGTTACGTGTTCTATCTGG
>DATEME010000017.1:0-2779 GCA_035275865.1 Candidatus Acidiferrales bacterium
AGCTTCCGGCTGACTGGCCTCGGCTTGCTGCTTTTGTGCGTTGGAAAAATTTTGCTGCTGGACGTATGGCGGCAGAATAAATCGGACCGCTTCACCACATTTATCATTTTAGGAATTGCGCTACTGCTTGTTTCGTTCTTGTATACGCGATATAGCGAAACGATCCGCCGATATCTATAGTTTGAGTTGGATCGTGAACTACAGTGTGACTCGGTGGGCTTAACATGAAATGCTCGGTTTTCTGTGGAGTGAGCGTCGACGGTTTTCTGGCTCGCCCGGACGACACGCTCGATTTCCTAGATACAGGTGGAGAAGAGCCTCACGGCTTCGAAGAGTTCCTGGCCACGGTCGATGTCATCGTGATCGGGCGCAGGACGTTCGAAGTCGTGATGAAGCTTGGGCACCTGGGACTCTATGGCAAGAAGACTGTGATCGTGCTGAGCAGCTCTCCGCTGGATTTTTCGTCGGCCAAAGCAGAGGGGGCTGAGCGAATATCGGGCCCGCCGGCGGAAATCGTAAAGCAGCTCAAGGCTCGCGGATTGCAACACGCGTACGTGGACGGTGGCATCACCATTCAACGATTCCTCGCCGCCGGACTCATCGATCGGATGGTGATCACGCGCGTGCCAGTGCTGATTGGATCCGGCATCCCATTGTTTGGAGCCTTGCCTCGCGACATCAAACTTCATCACCTTACAACGCGTAGCTATACGGGCGGTCTGGTGCAAAGCGAGTACGAGGTTGCGCGTGACTGATACGTCGGCCGGCGCTTAGCGCGCAAGAAGCCGACGGATGGTTTCGGCGGTGAGTCAGTATGCGATGTGGCCTGAGTGCGCCGGATCGGAACTCGCCGTGCGCGTCGGCGGTTCGAGCGGCATCTTGCAAAGCTCTTCGATAGGCTGATCGGTTTTGTATTCCAGCTTGGGCAGAGGCGTGCAGCCTTCTTCCTTCGGGATGAGGAGGCTGGGCTTATCCAAATCTTCCTTTTCGGCTTTGGCGCTGATCGGTGCGAGTTCCTTTTTCATTTGTTCGAAAGCAGACGTCTGAGTGATCGCGTTCGGTTTCGCCGGCAGGAACATTATTTCGCGTTCGGAGTTCACCATCCTCTGATAGAACGGCGGGTGCGTGCGGAACCAACTGACGCCGTTGACGTATCCCATCTTCGTCGCCATCTTGTCGAAGAAGCGAACGAAGCCCGTCGTGTCGTAGCCGGCGTTCCAGGCGTACTGTATGCCGAGCTGATCCGCTTCGAGTTCGTAATCGCGGCTCACGCCTAGCAGTTTCAGGTCGAGCACAAGGCCCAGGCCGTAGAAGCCGTACTGCAACGCGTAATAGAGACCGATGCCCGCGACGCCTCCTGTCAGGATAACCGCGGCAATCTGCGCGGCCTGATAAAAGATACTGGCAATCGTCGCGCGTTTCATCATCTTGGCACTGTGACGCGCCGTATCGTGCGCGATTTCGTGTGCGATCACGCCGGCCAGTTCGGATTCATCATCGGCCGCTTCGAGCAAACCGCGTTCGATGAAGAGATAGCCGCCCGGCAACGCGAATGCGTTGATTTCGCGGGACTGAAGCACGGTGATGTGCAGCGGCACCTTCAGGTCGGACGCCTTCGCAATCTTCTGCCCGACTGAGTTCACGTATTCCTGAATCGCCTTGTCCTCGAGCTCGGGTGGTAGCAGCCCCGTGCGCTTCAACTCCTCGACGGACTGCTGGCCTCGCTTGATGTCGTCCATCTGCCCGCTGGCGATCTCGCGGAAGCCGATGTCTTTCACGTCGCCCCAACGCCGCGTGTTGTAGGAGCCGTCCGCAAGCTCGCGCCGCGCCTGCTGGTACGCTGCGGGCCAATTCTGGATCAGGTCCAATTTCGCATTCAGGTTTGCATAAGCCGTCGGAATGGCGCTATTCGCCAGGATTTGGGCCTCGCTGCGCCGCAATTCAAAATTCTGAATGTCGCAATGGACCTGCTTGCGCTGCGCATCCTTCATCGTGGCGGTGTTTTTCTTCAGATCGGCTCGAGTAGCATCGATCTGCTTGCCGTACGCATTCGCGTGCGCCTTAAAGCGATTCACGCAGAAGTCCTTGCCTGAATTGAGGGCCTTGCGCTCGCGCTCGATGTCCGCGGCGCTGAATTCGAGATGCGGCGCAAGCTCAAAAAGCTCCACGTAGGGCTTCTGTATGTGCATGCGAAGCTCGGCCAGGGCGTCTGAATCGGTCTTCGAAGTCTGCGCCGATGCTGGCCGCGCTGGTTGCTGCTGCGACTGCAAAATGGCGTTCTTGTCGAACGGCAACAAAATCAGCAACTCGCACATGAGAATGGCGACAAAGCGATACAGAATCTTCTTCATCGAACTTCTCCCTTCAACATGAACGTCAGGGCCTTGTCCACGCGGTATCGATTTCGCCCTTGGGCGCAACATATCCTCGACGCGCCGTCACGACGACTTTCCGCCGTTTGCCTTTCTTGTTTGTCACGACCAACGGCTTACCGTCCGGCCCGACAATCTGAACCTGCAATTTGTGGTACTTGCCGTCTCGTCCCTCCACAGCCGGCGAGAAGCCAATCGTGTACTGATTGCGAAGGATGCCCGCGACACTGCTGAAAATGCTCGGCAGCTCCCCCTGAAAGCGGGGAAAGTAAGCGATTCCGCCGGTTTGATCCGCGAAAGTGTCCAGCTGATTCTTGTCCTGAAGATACCCGAAGCCATCGCCATAGTTCAGATACTCAGCCTCAGCCAGCCCGACGCAGAAGATTGTTACGTCCGTCCGACGGAGC
>DATEME010000018.1:0-1178 GCA_035275865.1 Candidatus Acidiferrales bacterium
GAAGCCGACACTTGGCGTGCGCGCGGCCTTGCTAATTGAGAGGTTGAGGATAGGGTTAGAACGCGCTAGTACATCGCGTATGCTCTGCACAAATTCGCTTACAGCTTTTGTCCTCGTTGCGCAACAATAGGGCAGCCTTTCATTGGTCCAGCGGGTGCGGAGCAGATATGAAACGAAGCCAACTTGAGTGGCTCTTTCTTGTGGTCGTGGCTGCCGTCTGCCTTCTCTCGCCATTCCTTACGGTGCGCGGCCAAGCCGTCCCGTTCAGAATCCCTCTCGGCCTGGACCACAACATGCCGATTCCCAAAGACAATCCGGTTACGCCCGCGAAGATCGCGCTCGGGCAGCGATTATTCAACGATTACCGCCTCTCGGGCGACGAAACGGTGGCCTGCAAGTCGTGCCATGATCCACAGCATGCCTTTTCCGACCAGCGCATGGCGTCGCTCGGCATCTACGGCCGTCACGGCACGCGACGCGTGCCCAGGCTCATCAACCGCGGGTACGGTACGTCTTTCTTCTGGGATGGACGCGCCAGCACCCTCGAAGAACAGGTGCTCCAGCCAATCGCGAATCCAAATGAGATGGGCATGACGGTCGACGAAGTGGTCCAAAGGATCAAGGCTGATCCAAGCTACCGTCGAGACTTCAAGCGGGCATTCAAAAGCCAGCCCAGTTCGCAGAATGTGGCTCAAGCCCTGGCGAGCTACGTCCGCAGCATCCTTTCCGGAAACTCGCCTTATGACCGGTACGTCAGCGGCGATCCGACTGCGCTCACTGCCGGCCAGCAGCGTGGACTGGAGCTCTTTCGCGGAAAGGCCAACTGCATAGCGTGTCACTCCGGGCCAAACTTCACCGACGAAAAGTTTCACAATACGGGCATCGGCTGGCGCGGCAATTCATTCGACGATGACGGCCGCTTCGCTGTGACGCACAACGAAGCCGACCGAGGCGCCTTCAAAACGCCGACGCTGCGCGACGTTGCAGACTCCGCGCCTTACACGCACCAGGGTCGGCTATCAACGCTCAAAGACCTGATCGACTTTTACGACGCCGGCGGCAATCCAAATCCTAACCTCGACCCCCAACTCCATCCTTTGCATTTATCGGAGCAGGAAAAGAAGGACGTGATCGACTTCCTGGGCGCCCTCAACGGAGCCGCGAATTAAATGCAACTG
>DATEME010000019.1:0-5215 GCA_035275865.1 Candidatus Acidiferrales bacterium
ATGGCAAATACCTATACCGCTCCCAGTATTGATGAATACCTCCGCAAGCGCCTCATGCCGGTCGAAGGCGCGATTCCGCATTTGGAAGGGATCGAGATGTACGGCAATTCTCTTCCGGCCGGAACAGTCGGTGGCGACCTCTTTGAGTACATCAATTTTCAGCAGCGTTACGACATCGACGCCCGTATTCAGCGAGCACTGAGGCTATCGCAGGAATATCTGGAACCGCTCACGGAAGGAGCGCCGCCCCATAATTCGGTAGACGATCACGTTAAATGGCTGAAGTCGAGGCCGGGCTATCGGCCCGAAATGGAGTCGGCATATCGCGAGGCGCGAAGCTCGGAGCAAGTGCGCGTCACGCAAGACCTTCGCGAATTGTACAGCACGGCGGGAGTGCTGCTCGTGGACGCCGAGGGACACGGAATCATTTCCGCGAAAATCGCATCGACCGTCCACGACACCTTTCATGCGCTGATGCTTTCCGAACTCGATCACCGGGGGAAAATCACGGCAGAGTTGTTTCAGAGACTCAATCTCCGGCTGGCGCAATCGGCCACGGCCCGCAATGCGCTCGGCAGAAGCGAAAAAGAGAACGCCCAGGAGGTCGCAACGATGCTGTACGGCGAAGTACGACCTTATGGGCACTTCCGATTCGTCAACTTTGGCCATCCGCCCCCGCTGGTCTTCTCTGCCGAGTACCGCCGGTTTATGGAAGTCGACAAAAGCCGAATGGCGCAATTCCTACCTTTGGGCTTGCACATCCCGGAAGACCATCCGGATCGGAACAGATATTTCTCATTGGACTCGCACGAAAGCAACGCGGACACCTCGGGCGTTGCCGAACTCACATTAATGAGCCCCGGCGACATCTTCTTGCTCTATACCGACGGAGTCTACGACGGCAGCGATAAGGAAGAACGCAACCAACTTGAAGCGGTGATGCGGGAGCACTACCATCAGCCGGCAAAAGAAATCTGCAACGCGTTCTTGGACTATGCCGTAAGAAGAGACGACTATCTTCGGCAGATCGGCGAGGAGAATCGTATTGACGACAAGACGGTCTTCATCATCAAACGCAATGAATAATCGCGGCCGTCTCGCTGAGTCGGACGATTGAAAATGGTGGACGGCAGGGGATTCGAACCCCCGACCCCCGCGTTGCGAACGCGATGCTCTCCCAACTGAGCTAGCCGCCCACCGGCAGGTCATGAGGACGCGCAAAGCGACGAGCGTCCGGAATTCCGGCAAATCATTCTAACAAACGAGCCAGTGGCCTCCAACAATCACTTAGAAGGGCTTCCACACAATCGAGGGTGTGTTCGCGAGTATCAGAAGGAAGGACGGGAGCCCCACCGCGTGATGAAACGTTGGTAGTATAGGGAGGCAATATCGGGAGATCGTGAGTCTCCGCTTTGATTGCTTCCAACGTTTCGGCGAAGCTCCCGCCGACATCAGATGCGACGAGCTTATGTATCGCGGACAAAACGATCCATACTGTAAACCCTGTATTTTTAGATGAATGTCGGTTTGCCTACCAAAACGCTCTGCGGAAAACACGCTAGAGTGCTGAAAAACGTCAGGTAGTAAGCGAAGCGACGCCTGCGCGCACCCCAACCGCACGGAGAACAAGGTCGGCGAGGCCACGGATCAGCAACGGCGAGTCGTTGAGGGCCGGCATGGTGTGGAATTCATGGATTCCAAGCGATTCGGCATGCTCGCGCGCCTCGATATTGATCTCATGGAGCGTCTCAATGTGTTCGGTGAGGAACGAAATCGGTATTACGAGCACCCGACGCACGCCATCCTGCGCCAAGCGCTCGATTGTCCCCGTTAAAGACGGCTGGAGCCACTTCTGCGGGCCGACTTTGCTTTGGAAGCAGAGCACGTGGGGATTGCTCCAGGCTCCGAGCTGGCGAACGAGCTGCACCGTAGCCTCGATGTGCTTCGGATAGGGATCGCCCTTTTCCACCAGCGCCATGGGGAGGCCATGAGCGCTGAAAACCAGCACAACCGAACTCGGGTCCGGCACGTCGTTCAAGACACTGTCGATCCGTTCGACGATGCCGGCAATATAGTCCGGATGATCGTAGAAGTGTTCGATCAGGCGAACCGGAACCCGCGGTTTATAGTAGCGGTCCCACTCTTTCAGGCTGCTGGCCGTGGTGGCGAATGAATATTGCGGATAGAGGGGAAGAAGGACGAGCTCGTCGTAAGGCTCGCGCTCAAGGGCTGCAATTGCCTCTTGCGTGGTCGGATGCCAATAACGCATTGCGACAACGACGTTCGCCGGAATATGCGGCGCCAAAGCCGCTTCCAAGGCGACGGCCTGTTCGTTTGTGAGGCGCCGGATCGGCGAGCCGCCGCCGATTTCGGCGTAATGTTTGGCGACGGTCTTCGAGCGAGTGGTAGAAATCAGCTTCGCAAGAGGCTTCCGCGCGAGGAATGAACCCGGAAAATTGATGATGTCCGGGTCGCAAAAGAGGTTATAGAGAAACGGCTCAACCGCATCGAGCGTGTCCGGCCCGCCCAGCTGAAATAAAACGACGCCAATTCTTCTTTGGTCAGACACCTTGGCACCACCGGGAAACGACTGGGAACACTCTTTATACCACAACAAGCCAGCCAGGGAAGAGTGTCTGGGCCATAACGCCGGCGGCTCGTCGATGCAATAACGCGACATACGCGAACGATGGTTTCGAAGGGCAAAACGCGATGCTGCGCTAGTTCACGGAGCGATCAGTCGTGCAACTGTTGCTTCAGGCGCTCGATTTCCTCGCGAACCTGCCCCATCCTCTTCGCCACGGAAATCTCGTAAACGAAGAAAACAGCCCATACCACCATCCAAGCCGTAAAAAGAAATTGAAAATCACTCATGAACAAGGCCCTTTCCCACAATTCCCTGCACCGATGGGGCGGATTGCGAATCCATTTCCCGCGATTCGATTTCGACTCGAAGCTCGTCCGCTTCGAAGCGCAGCTTTTCGAGGCGGTAGCGGTCGGCCAGAATCAGGATCATCACCGAGACAATCGAGATCATGCACAAGAAGAAGACGGTCAGCATCGTGTGATTGATCGATTTTGGACCGCCGAAAAGCACCGGCTGCGGATGTTGCCCGCGAGGCCACAGGGTCGTTGCCAGCAGCACGATCGGGAGATCGAGATAAGCGAAGATGCCAAACACAGCCGAGAGCGTCGCGCGCAGGTGAGGATCCTCAATCAGTTCGCGCAGCAGGAGATACGAAATGTAAAGCAGCCAGAGAATGAACGTACTGGTGAGCCGCGGATCCCACGTCCACCAGATGCCCCAAACGGGTTTGCCCCAAAGCATTCCCGTGATGAGGCCACCCGTGCAGCACAGGACGCCGACTTCCGCGCTCGCCACGCCGAGCAGGTCCCACATCGGGCGGCGTGAAACGAGCCATGCAATGTTGGAAAAGCACGCAATCGAGAGCACGACGGTCATGGCCGTCCAAAGCGGGACATGAAAATAGAAGATGCGCTGGATTTCGTGCATGGTCGCTTCGTCAGGCGCGACGAATAGCGCGGCATAGCCCGCGCAGAAGACCAGCAGCGCAAGCGCAAGCGTGATAGGCATTCGGGCTTTCATCGAAGCTACAGTTTACCCCTCCGCTAAAAAATCGGAAAGCAGCCAAGAAGTTGTGAGAAACACCACGTCAAACCCGATCAGAAAAACGATCCATGTACGGTCCAGCTCTTGCGCATCCCCGAAGAGCGAAATCGTGGTCGACACGGCAGCGATGAGCAGCGGCGTAAGGAACGGCAGAAGCAAGACGGGCAGCAAGAGCTCTCGCATCCGAGCATGAGCGGAAATCGCTGAAAATACGGTCCCCGTTGTCACCAGCCCGACTGTGCCGAGTACCAAGACTACTATCAACCGTCCAAGAATACCGACAAGCGAGACATTGTAAAACACACTGAACACCGGCACGAGAATCGCTTCCGCGATCGACAGAAAGAGCAAGTTGGCGAGCATCTTCGCGCTTAGGACAGCAAAGCTGGGAATCGGCGCCATGCGCAACGCGTCCAGAGTGTCGTTGGTCTGCTCACGCGCAAAAGAAGGATTCACCATCAGGGATCCCGCGAAAAAAAAAGCGATCCAGAGCAGGCCGGGGCCAAAGCGCCGCGCTTCGGCCGGCGTTGGATCAAAGGCGAAGTTAAAAAACACGATGATGATGAGTGAGAAAACGACCGTCGCGGTGAGAAGTTCGCGCGTGCGAAATTCGAGGCGGCATTCCTTGGCGAAGAGCGTGAAGGTGGCGCGCAGAGCGTTCATTGGGTCAGGACTCGGCACGCAACTCTTGGAGCAGCGGCCTCGGGTCGCCGACGGCGCCAGTATCCTGCTGGAGGCGTCCGCCGGCAAGCACGATGGCTCGAGTGGCAAGATCGAGAGATTCGTTGCGCGCGTGCGTACTCATGATCACGGTGCAACCGTCGCCGCGCAGCCGCTCCAACATTGCCCCGAGCCATTCAAGACCCTGCCTGTCGAGGCCGGCGGCAGGTTCATCGAGAAGCAGAAGGCGCGGCGAATGCAACAATGCCCGCGCGATGGCGAGGCGCTGACGCATCCCACGCGAAAAGGTTCGGACCTGGCTCGTGGCGCGAGAGGAGAGACCGCAAGCCTCTAGCGCGTTCGTAACGCGGGTCCCTACCTTATCGAGCGCATAAAGCCTCGCGAAAAGTGTAAGATTTTCTTCGGCGGAAAGTTCGTCGTATAGAAGCAAGCTGTGACCAACGAGGCCTGTGCGGCCCTTGACCGTCGTAAACGGTACCTCTCGCGCAGCGCTAGCCGCGAAAAACCTCACCGAGCCACGGCTTGGCCGCATGAGCTGTGCCGTGATGCGGAGCAGAGTGGTCTTGCCCGCCCCGTTGTGTCCCAAAAGAGCGACAAATTCGCCGGGAGCAATTTCAAGCGAAAGGCTGCGCAGCGCCACGAGCGCGCCGAAGCGGCGTTCGATGCGATCGAAGCGAATACCTAATCCGGTGTTTGCGGCAGAGAGCGCGGCAGCGGAGGCCAAGGCGCGGATTAACCTTGCACGAGGTCGCGCAATTTCTGCTCGATGCGCTGGCGCTCGCGGGCGTAGTCATCGGCGGAGATCGTGCCGGCCTGATGGCGAAGTTCGAGGCGGAAGAGAGCGTCTTTCAATTGATCGAGGCTGCCGCTGACGGCACTATCGAGGTCGCTCACCGAGCGAAT
>DATEME010000020.1:0-1691 GCA_035275865.1 Candidatus Acidiferrales bacterium
AATCGTCCGCAGCTTCTTGATCGCAAGAATCGGAAACGGTATCAGGAAGTTGCAAGTCACCATCGTCCAAAAGAGCGGCGAAAAGGAGCCGCGTTGCGTCAGCCAGAAGACAGTCATCTCGGCAGGCTCATTCCCGTACCACGCCGTCAGCCGCTCGGACGCAACGAAATAAACCCACAGCAGGCTCATCACGAGCAACAGCTTGCCGAGATTTTCGAAATGCAACGGCAGCAGATATTCCTCAAGGTGCAGGAATTTCCGCAGCAGCGCCATCGCGATGATCAGCGCCGCGATTCCGCTGAAGATCGCGCCGCACACAAAATAGGGTGCGAAAATCGTCGAGTGCCACATCGGCACCGGCGCCATTGCAAAGTCCCAAGAAACGATGCTGTGTACCGACACGGCGACCGGAATCACGGCGATCGCCATGATGTGCATCGCCGTCTCCAGTCTGTGCCATTGCTTCGGCGTTCCGGTCCAGCCAAGCGATAGCGCCGAATAAAACTTTTTGCGGAAACCCTCCGCCGCCCGGTCGCGCACCAGGGCAAAATCGGGAATCATCGGCAGCAAGAGAAACGTCACACTGCCAATCAGGTAAGTGTTAATGGCGAAAAAGTCCCACAGCAGCGGCGAGCGGATATTCGGCCAAATGCCGCGCTCGCTGGGATATGGAAAAAGCCAAAAGGCGACCCAGGGCCGTCCCAGGTGAATCACCGGAAAAGCCGCCCCGATCGAAAGTGCAAACACTGTGATCACTTCGGCGCAGCGCGTCACCGGGCGGCGCCACGTCGCATTACACAGGCGCAGAATCGCCGAAATCAGCGTGCCCGCATGGCTCAAGCCGATCCAGAAAACGAAATTCGTGATGTAAAAGCCCCAGAAAACCGGCCGCCGGATTCCCGCAACGCCGATCCCATCGTTGATCTGGTGGCCAAACGCGTAGCCTGCCGCAATCACGATGCACACGAAGAACGCCAGCGTTAGCCGGTAGACGATAGACGTCCCCTGCAGCGGACGCAGCAGGTCCTCGTTGATCTGTTCAGGAGTTTTCAGCGCCATTTTGCATGCCGTTCCACGAATCCCGTTTCAGATATGTCACCTGCGGCCGCGCTCCCGTCTCTTCCAGGAGCTTCGTCGCGCGATTCGACCGCGCCAGCCGTGACACTTCGCTCTGCGGATCGTTCAAATCGCCGAAGACCATCGCTTTCGGCGCGCACGTCTGCAC
Source organism: Candidatus Acidiferrales bacterium (assembly GCA_035275865.1). GTDB lineage: Bacteria > Acidobacteriota > Terriglobia > Acidiferrales > UBA7541 > Palsa-295. The sequence continues at coordinate 1,226 of DATEME010000020.1, forward strand.
GCAGGCCGGCGCAAATTCGCCGTCCTTCAGCGGACGCTTCTCGGCCTCGGCCTGAATTTCCGCCGCTTTGATCCGCTGCACGCAAAACGTGCACTTTTCCATCATCCCCACGCTGCGGATCGAAACATCGGGATTGAATTGCAGATTCAGCGGCTCATCCCATACAGGATTGAACCAGTTGAAGAAGCGCACGTTGTAAGGACACGCGTTCGCGCAATACCGCGTGCCGATGCAGCGATTGTAAATTTGTCCGTTGAGCCCTTCCGACGTGTGATAGCTCGCAAACGTGGGGCAAACCGGTTCGCACGGCGCGGCAGCGCACTGTTGGCAGAGCACCGGCATGAATTTCGCCTTCACGTTCGGGTATTCGCCTTCGTAATACCGCTCGACGCGGATCCAGTGCTTCGCGCGGCCGCGCGCGGCCTGATCTTCGCCGACGGTATCGATATTATTTTCCGCGTGGCAT
>DATEME010000021.1:0-16508 GCA_035275865.1 Candidatus Acidiferrales bacterium
CTCGCCCGGCCAGCCTGTATCGACGAGAACGCTCTCGCCGGAAGGAGCGACGAAGAGCGTAGCTTGGCCGCCTTCGACGTCAATGAAATAGATCAGCAGATTCTTCGATTGCGCGAAAATCGGTGCGGCAAGCATCACCGCGAGAATGGATGCGGTGGCGGTGAAAATTTTTGTGGACAGTTTCCGTTTCCCCCGTTTGAGATTGCAGGCACATGGTAACGCCGCGGGCAGGGATTTCAAAGACGAAGAGAGGAGCGAGGGAATTCTGCAGAATCAAGAGGGATCCTTCGGGCGGCTTCGCGTCCCTCAGGATGACGACATCTTCGCTCTACACTGAGTTCCGCAGAGAAACCACCGAGAGAAAGAGCGCGGAGAATCACCTTTCGATCAATCCTGCGGATCGGGAACGCCCATTTTGGAGAGGCGGTAGCGGAGGGCGTTGCGGGAGAGGCCGAGGGCGCGCGCGGCTTGGCTCTTATTGCCGCCAGCCTTGCGTAGCGCTTCGCGGATCATTTCCTCTTCCCATTGTTCGAGCGTGGTGCCCTCGGGCAGGACGGCGGCAGTACCGTCGGCCGAGGAGCGCTGGCGCGGTTTATCCAGGTGAATATCGTCGGCGTCAAGCGTGGCGCCGGCGGAGAGAGTGACTGCGCGCTCGATTACGTTTTGCAATTCGCGAACGTTTCCGGGCCAGTGATGGTCGATCAGGATCTTCATCGCCGCCGGTGTGATGCCGTTGAGAACTTTTCCGGATTCGCGGGAGAATTTTTCGAGGAAGAAATCGGCCAGCGTCGGAATGTCGTCTTTGTGTTCGCGCAGCGGCGGAATGTCAATGGCGACGACGTTCAGCCGATAATACAAATCTTCCCGGAAGGTTCCTTCTTCGAGGGCGGCGCGGAGGTCGCGGTTGGTGGCGGCGATAAGGCGCACATCTACTTTGTGAGTTTTCGTGCCGCCGAGGCGCTCGAATTCGCGTTCCTGAAGGACGCGGAGCAGTTTCACCTGGATCGCAGGCGGCACGTCGCCGATTTCATCGAGGAAAAGCGTCCCTTTGTCGGCGAGTTCGAATTTGCCGGGCTTGCTGCCAACGGCGCCGGAAAACGCGCCTTTTTCGTAGCCGAAGAGCTCGCTTTCGAGCAGAGTCTCGGGAATCGCGGTGCTATTGATTTTCACGAACGGGCCCGCGGCGCGCTGGGAATGCTCGTGAATCGCGCGGGCGACCAGGTCTTTGCCGACGCCGCTTTCTCCGCCGATCAGCACGGTGGAATTCGAGGGCGCGACACGTTCGACAAGGCTAAGGACGGCCTGCATTTTGTCGCTGCGGGCGACGATATTCTTGTATTCATAGCGGTGGCCCAGCGCTTCGCGGAGAGTGCGGTTTTCCTCCCGCAGTTGCCGCGAGGTGAGTTCCTTTCGGACCACGATCATGAGTTCAGCCAAGGAAAATGGCTTGAGAACGTAATCGCTGGCGCCGGCTTTCATTGCGTCCACGGCGGATTCGACGGAGCCGTAGGCGGTCATCATGATCACGGGAAGATTCGCGTCAATCTTTTTTGCTTCGTGGAGAAAATCCAGCCCGTTCATCCCAGGGAGCTTGAAATCGGTGAGCACAAGGTCAAAGGAGTCCTTTTGCAGCATTTCAAGTGCGCCTTCGGCGTCAGGAGCGGATCGGGCGATGAAATCGTCTTCGGCAAGTTGCAGCTCGATCAGCCGGCGCAGCTTGGCTTCGTCTTCAACAACGAGAATTGATGGTTTTTCGCGGCTCACGTGTTTGCGGGCTCTTGTGGAGGCGGCTCGGACGGCAAAAACACTCGAAAGCGCGCTCCGTTGACGGAATCGCGATCGAGCCGAATCCATCCGCGGTGCTCGTCTACGATTTTGGCCACAATCGAAAGGCCGAGTCCAACGCCCTCCTTTTTCGATGTGATGAAAGGATTAAAGATTTGCTCGCGCATTTCGGGAGAGATGCCAGTGCCGGTGTCTTCAACGGTGACGACGACGCCGGAGGAGCCGTTGGACGATTCGGGCGCAGCCGCGAGCCGCAGGGTCCCGGCCCCGTTCATCGCTTGATAGGCGTTGGCGATCAGATTCGAAAAGACGCTCTCGCAAAAGCGTTCGTCGACGAGTATGGCCGGAAGGTCCGGCGCGTACTGGCGTTCTATGGTGACATGAGCGTCCGGCATTTGAGCGTCGACCGAGTCGGCGGCGTGATCGATGATTTCAGTGACTTGCCGCGGTTGCAAGTCGAGATGCAGCGGACGCGCGAAATCAAGGAACCGGGCGACGAGTTCATTGAGGCGATTCACTTCGCTGGAAATGTATCCGGCGAGCTCGGCAGCGAGCGGCTGTGCCTGCTGTAACTTTTGCGCGAGCATTTCGGCGGAGCCTTTTATGACGCCGAGCGGATTGCGAATCTCGTGCGCGAGCCCTGCGGAGAGCTGGCCGAGAGCCGCGAGGCGTTCGGAGCGGCGCGCTTCTGCTTCCGCTCGACGGAGTTGGCGATTGGTGTCTTCAAGTGTCTCCGAAAGAGCGCGCTGGACTGCCGCCTGGCGGCGATTTTCGACCGCGAAGCGGTTTACGAGCATCGCGGCTAGGAAAAAGAAGAGCATCCGCGTCGCAAGCAGATAGTAGCTTTCGGGCGTGATTTCGTATTCCCATCGCGCGGGAATAAGGTACGCACCATAAGCGGCGCTCGCGAGAGCGGTCCACAGGAGCGTTGTAATCGGCCCGAAGTACATTGCTGCCGTGACAACCGGAAGAAAATATATGGGCCAGTAGCTGCTGTTGATGGCTGCATCGTTGAGGTGCGCCGTATGAGCAAGTAGAAGACTGGCGAGACCTATCTTAACGAGAACACTGCAGGCGCATCCCCATCTCGGGAGCCACGAAATGAGCCGGCTTTCGAAAAACTGAAAAGAGCCGATTGCGAAAAGGATGAGTTGCTTATGAATTTCCTTGATCGGCGGCAAAAATACGAGGGCGATAATGAAGAGCAGCCAAACCGCGTCAATCCAGCTAAAGGCAGGTTGCTTTTGGTCGCACGTCGTCATGAAAGGTGTTGGATAGCCCTTGAATCAATTTGAATCTAACACAGACGTGGTATTTCGAAGCCTTGGCGCTGTGCGTTGACGTAAACGGGCTACCAGGAGGTTATTTGCCGGCGAAAACCGATTCGGCTTGCTCGATCAGCAGTGAAATCTCTTCCGATTGGGAAGCTCTGTTGCGCGCCAGAGCACGGCCGATGAGGAGCACCGAAGGCGCCTCGAGTTGCGGTCCGTGCCCGATTTCAGCGAGCGTCGTGTGGCGATGGCGCTGGCGGCGCGTGGTAGCGTTGGAGACGATGATTGCGGGCGTGTCTGCGGCAAGCCCCGCCGCGAGCAATTCATCGCGCAGATTCGCGACGCCGTGGCCGGGCATGTAGATCATCAGCGTGGTGTCGCCGCGCGCGACGCCGGACCAGTCTTGTTTCGGCGGCGCCGCTGCCGCACTCGGGTTTTCGGACGCATGGTGCGCGCTGGCGATTAGCAAGCGCGAGGCCGTGCGGCGGTCTGTGAGCGACATGCCGAGCGCAGCAGCAGCGGCGATTCCAGCCGTAATTCCGGGAACAACTTCGAAAGCGATATGCGCGTCCGAAAGCGCGTCCAACTCTTCGCCGAGGCGGCCGAAGATTGCAGGATCGCCGGACTTCAGGCGGACGACATTTGTGCCTTCGCGAGCAGCGCGGATCATCTGCGCATTGATTTCGGCTTGGGTGATGCGCTTTGCGCCGCAGCGCTTGCCGACGTTGACGATCTTCGCGTGGGGACCGGCGAGCGCGAGGATTTCCGCGGGAACGAGATCGTCATGCAGGACGAGGCGCGCTTCGCGGAGCAGGCGGTGAGCTTTCAACGTAAGAAGCTCAGGATCACCCGGACCTGCGCCTACGAGGAAGACCTTGCCTTGTTTGGGCTTTGGCATACGCTAGAGCTCAATTTTCGCATCTGAGGACGAAAATAAGAAGAGGCACGGCGCCTGTGCGCGTTGCAAGACTGCCCTTTGCCTTTGGCCGCAGCATGTATGAGAATTGCGCTTTAATCGAATACGTTGCGGAGAATGACGAGAATTGCCAGGATGGCCTCGATGAGACAGGAACACGTTCAGCACCACAAAGACGGCAGCACTTGGGCCAAGGGGATAATGGCGGATGGAACGCCCGACGGCTATTGGGAATGGTTCCGCAAAGATGGGACGAAGCTCCGTTCCGGCCATTTCCAGATGGGGAGGCAAGTGGGTGAGTGGACTACTTACGACACCAAAGGCAAAGTCTACAAGGTGACTTCGTTCGACGGGAAAGCAAGGAAACGTTCGTAGCGAGTGACGATGGCCGGCCACTACTTTGAATTTCGCGGAGTTTCGAAGGCCTTCGGCGACAACCAGGTGCTGAAGGATGTGAGCTTTTTCGTCGATCCCGGTGAGACCGCTGTGATCATGGGCCGCAGCGGCGTAGGGAAGTCCGTCTCTCTGAAGCTGCTGCTGGGATTTCTCGAGCCGGATGCGGGGCGAATTATCGTGGCGGGGCAGGACGTGACGGGCTGGACGGAGAAGCAGTTTTCCGAAATTCGGCGGCGCGTGACGATGGTGTTTCAGGCGGGCGCGCTGTTTGATTCGCTCACGGTGGCGGAGAATGTGGCGTTTCCCTTGGTGAGCCGGGGCGGCGCGTTTGATGAGGAACGAGTGGACGCGCGCGTGAAACAGCTGCTCGAGATGCTGGAGGTGTCGCAATTTGCGGATAGGTTGCCGGCCGATTTGAGCACGGGCACGAAACGATCCGTGGCGATCGCAAGGGCATTGGCGGATGAGCCGGACGCGATTCTGTATGACGAACCGACGACCATGGTCGACCCTCTGATGGCGGCGCATATGAGCGACCTGATCGCTCGGCTCAAGGAGAAATTTCACAAAACTGCGATTGTGGTGACGCATGACACGCATCTGGCAAAGAAGTTGGCCGACCGGGTGATTTTCCTGAGCGACGCGCGCGTGGCGTTTTTCGGAACGTGGGCCGAGCTTGAAGCTTCGAAAGATCCTTTCCTGCGCAATTTCCTCGCAGAAGATGCAATGATTCCGGCATTGGACGCGACAGCGTGACCCAGCCCGCTCCCAGCGACGCGAAGAAACAGCTTCGCCGCGTGATGGGATTTTGGGATGTGCTGCTGTTTAACATCGCAGCCGTTCTTGGCCCTCGTTGGATTGCGGCGGCGGCGCACAACGGAACTTCGTCGATCAGCTTGTGGATATTGGCTGCGCTGCTGTTTTTCGTGCCGACCGCGTTTGTGGTGCTGGAGCTTTCGACGCGTTTTCCGCACGAAGGCGGTTTGTACGCGTGGTCGAAGGAGGCGTTCGGGGAATTTCACGGCTTCGTCGCGGGATGGACATATTGGGTTTACACATTTTTTTATTTTCCCGGATTGCTGATGGCGAGCGCGGCGATGTCCGCCTACATTGGCGGAGGCGCCGGGGCGCACCTGGCAAACGACCGCACGTTTCTGATCGCGGGCTCGCTCGGATTGTTGTTTGTGGCCGTCGTGCTCAACATTGTGGGTCTCGATATCGGCAAGTGGTTGCAAAACGCGGGCGGCATCGGGACGTACGTTCCGCTCGTGATGCTGATCGGGCTCGGCGCTTACATCTGGCACGCGCGCGGGTCGGCGACGCATTTCACGCTGCACAACATGATGCCGGTTTGGGATTGGGACACCGTGAATTTCTGGCCGCAGATTGCCTTCGCGTTTACGGGCATGGAGCTCGTGGCGACGATGGCCGAGGAAATTCGCGAGCCGCGAAGGACGTTTCCACGCGCAATTTTTGGGTCAGGGCTTTCGATTGCGGTTCTTTACATTGCGGGAACTGTCGCAATTCTGGCGATGCAGAGCGCCGGAGCTGTCGATCCGAAAAGCGGAGCGTTCGGCGCAATTGAGGCCGGGTCGGCGATGCTGGGCATCGGATTTTTCGGTGTGATTGCGGCGTCATTGGTGACCGTCGGGAATGCGGGCGGCGTCGGCACAACGGTGGCAGGAATATCGCGCGTGCCCTTTGTGGCCGGCATCGACCGGTACATGCCGGCGGCGTTTGGCAAGATCCATCCAAGGTGGCGAACGCCATGGATTTCGATTCTCGTGCAGGCCGGAATTTCTTGCGCGATTTTGCTGCTGATTCAGCTGAATGAGTCCGCCAACAGTGCTTACCAGATATTGGTCGATGCAGGGACGATCCTGAATTTCATTCCGTTTCTTTATATGTACGCGGCGGCGATGAAGCTCGCCGGGCGGCCGGATCGTCGTGAAAATACGAGCGCGGTGCTGATTCCAGGCGGGCGATTTGGAGTCTGGCTCGCGGGATCGTTGGGATTTGTGGTAGTGCTGATGGGAATAGCGCTGTCGATGATTCCGCCGGGCGAGGCAGCGAACAAGTGGCTATTCGAAGGGAAGTTGATCGGCGGAACAGGGTTGTTCTTGCTGATTGGGCTGTTGCTTTATTGGCGAGGTAGCAGGCAGAAAATGGCGAAGGTTAGTTAGTCCCTGAAACGCGCGGCTGCGCTTCGCGGCCCCCTGCGGCGGAAGTTTTGGAACTCAGAAGCCCTGCTCGGCAAGCTCCTTTACCGATAGACGAGCTGCTGAATTTGTTTTGGCCGGCGCGAGCAGGCTCTCGACATATTTTGCCAGGATATCCACTTCCAGGTTGACGGCGTCGCCGGAGCGGAGCGCGTGAACATTCGTGTGCTGATGGGTGAACGGGATGATCGCGATGCTTGCGACTCCATCATGCCAGCGCGCGACCGTGAGGCTGATGCCTTCGATGGAAATGGACCCCTTCTCGGCGACGTAGCGGCGAAGATCTTCTGGCACGTCGACCGAAAGCCACCAATTTTCGCCCTCCGGGGTGAGAGCGGTTACGCGACCAACGCCATCGACATGGCCTTGCACGAAATGCCCCCCAAGGCGCGCGCCTGCGGCCAGCGGGCGTTCGAGATTTACAGGATCGCCCGGCTTTTTTTCGCCGAGCGACGTGCGGCGCAGCGTTTCGCCGGAAAGATCGGCGGAGAAATGCTTCTTGCCGAACTCGACGACAGTGAGGCAGCAGCCGTTAACGGCGATGCTGTCGCCCAGCTTCATTTCAGCGGCGATCTGCGGAGCGCCGGTCAGATCGATGCGCAGCTTGCCTCCCTCGCCGTTCGCGGTGAGCGAGGCCACTTTGCCTAAATGCTCGATGATTCCTGTAAACATGCGAGTTCCTTTAATTCAGCATCCACGTATTCCGTTTAACTTCACAGCCAAGAGCGGCGGTGCCACTTACGTATAAGGCGCGCCAATCGGCGGCTTGCGCCTGCGACGGTCGGTCTCGCGCTTGCGGCGCGACGCGTACACGTCACGAAAATAACCTTGGACAAGAATGTCCGGTGGGTACGATTCCACCGTTACGTTCGCCAGTCCCGGCAGGTGCGTCAATTTCTTTGCCGTCGTGCGAGCCAGCGGCACGCCATCCGCGCCCAGGAATTTGGGGGCGTAAAAGAGCGCCACTTTGTCGACCAGGCCCGCGGCAAGAAGAGAACCGTTCACCTCGGAGCCCGCTTCGACCATTAAATTGATGATTTGGCGCTGACCAAGGTCGCGGACTACAGCTTGCAGGTCAACCCGCTCGCCGGCAGCGGGCAGCTGTATCACTTCGACGCCGACGGTGCCCAAAGCACGAGCCCGCGGCGAATCGACCGGCTGCGTGGTGTAAACGAGAATATCGCCCTTACCCGAGAGAACCAGATGCGATCTGAGCGGCAGGCGCAGTTTTGAATCCAGAACCACACGGAGGAGCTTGCGGCGGCGCGGCTCGCCGCTACGATCCGTCAATTGGGGATTGTCGGCAAGGATTGTGCCGATTCCAGTGAGCAGCGCGTCCGCTTGATGCCGCATGCGATGAGAGGCCGAGCGCGAGGCTTCGCCGGTGATCGGCGTCGTCTCGCTAGCGTGGACGGCAATCTGGCCATCCAGCGTGGTCGCCACCTTCATCGTGACGAAAGGCAGAGCCGTGGTGATCCACTTTGCGAAATCCTCGTTAAGCTTCTTCGCTTCGGCTTCGCAGAGCCCGAGCGAGACTCCGATTCCGGCGCGTTCGAGCGCCGCATATCCGCGCCCGCAGACGGCGGGATTCGGATCGTCCATCGCGCCGAACACATGCTTGAGTTTCGCAGAAATCAGCGCGCTAGTGCACGGTCCGGTGCGGCCGGTGGTGCAGCAGGGCTCGAAATTTAGATAGAGCGTGCCGCCCCAGGCTTTCTCGCCGGCATGGCGGAGCGCGACGACTTCAGCGTGGTCGCGGTCGTCGTATTTGTGAAAGCCTTCACCGACGACAATGCCGTGCTTTACGATGACGGCGCCAACCATCGGATTCGGATGCGCTAAGGCCGCTCCGCGCCGCGCTAGCTCCAGCGCGCGGGCCATATGTTGTCTATCCTGTTCGGTAAATTTCGTAGCTAAGCTAATCGAAGAGCGAGTCGACATAAGTTTGCGCGTCGAAGGGCACGAGGTCGTCGATCTGCTCGCCGGTCCCGACGTAGCGAATCGGCAGGTTCAACTCGCGCGCTATCGCGACAACAATACCGCCCTTGGCCGTCCCGTCAAGCTTAGTCAGGACAATTCCTGTGACGCCGGCCGTGCTCCAGAATTCACGCGCCTGATTCAGGCCGTTCTGGCCGGTCGTTGCGTCGAGGACGAGGAGAACGTCGTGCGGCGCGCCGGGCACCACTTTTGCGGCCGTGCGCTTCATTTTGTCGAGTTCGGCCATCAGGTTGGACTTCGTGTGCAGACGGCCCGCGGTATCCACGACTACGAGGTCGACGCCCCGGGCGCGCGCGGCGGCAAGCGCGTCAAAAATGACAGCGGAAGGATCGGCGCCGGATTTTTGCTTGATTACTTCCACCTCGGAGCGGCGGCCCCAGACTTCCAGCTGTTCGATGGCAGCGGCGCGAAAAGTGTCCGCGGCGCAGAGCATCACGCTCGCGCCTTCTTTTTTCAGGCGATTTGCGAGCTTGCCGATCGTGGTGGTTTTGCCGGTGCCGTTGACGCCGACGACAAACACAACGCGCGGTGCGGGAGCGGCCGCGCCGATGCCATTTCCATTGGCCTGCGCGGCCGCGGGCGCAGCGAGAATTGCGCGAATCTGCTCCTTCAGCGCTGTCTTAAGTGCGGCGGAGCCTTCGAGCTTGTGCTGATTCACTTGCTCGCGCATGGCGGCGATCACTTCGCGCGTGGTGCGCGTGCCGATATCCGCACCTAAGAGCGCCGTCTCGAGCTGCTTGAGCAACGCAGGATCGACGGGTCGGTCGCCCGTGAGCAGTTGCTCGACGCGCGCGGATAGTTCCGTGCGTGTTTTCGTGACGGACTGCTTCAGGCGCTCGAGAAGCGTCGGCTCTCTTTTTTCGTTTCCGAAGAGCGTAATCATGAACTAGACCCGCGCGATTACGCGCGGAAGCACTCATTCTAGCAGAGGCGGCGGGAAGCAGGACCGTATCGTAATAGCAACTGGGAGCGGCGACTCTGGCTTTAGATTTCGCGGCGGGAGACGAAATACGTCTTTTGACGATGCCACCAAAAGCACCAAAACGCACAGAGTGCCGTCGTGAAGATCTCAAGTATCCAGAACTGAATTGCCCTATCCGGGCGCGTTCGGACTGCGAGGATGCTCCGTCCAGCCTGCGCCGCGAACAGCATGGAGCCCGAAAGTACCACACCCCACCCGAGTTTCCAAACGATGGGCTTTCGCTTTTGCACGCCGTAGAGTGCGCTGGCCCAAAACGCTGCGAGAGCCACGGAGAAGACGGTACGCAAAATAGGATGTGGCAGTGCCGAACCGATATCGCCGGTCCGAAGGATGTGTACACCTTCTACCGCACCGAAGACCGACATGCCGCAGAGAGTTAGGCACAACAGTTTCACGATACTCATCGCAACTCCGTTTGATGGACCGATCTTACGATCAACTACACTTCAACAAGCGCGGCGGAATTGAGACGCAGGCGGCCGGACTTTACAAGGCCTTCCAGCGCGGCGACGACACGTGCATCGTATTTTGAAACGGCGAGCGTTGAGATACGCTCCACCGCATAGTTCAGGTCCATCGCGGATTGATACGGGCGATTCGTGGTGATCGCGTCAAGCGTATCGGCGACGGCGATGATGCGGGCCATCATCGGAATTTGATCGCCCGCGAGGCCATACGGATAACCATTGCCATCCATTCGCTCGTGATGCAGCTCGATTCCGGGAATCATGTCCTTGAGCTGAGCGACGGGCCGCATGATATTCGCGCCCTTTACCGTGTGTTGCTTCATCAGTTCGAATTCTTCGTCGGTCAGCTTGCCTGGTTTTTTCAGGACGCGATCGTCGACGCCGATTTTGCCGACGTCATGCAAGAGGGCGGAAATTTTCAGCGTATCGAGATCTTCATCGCTCAGGCCCATGGCGTCGCCGAGCATCGTCGAATACTTCGCCACACGGCCGGAGTGGCCTCGGGTGTAAGGGTCCTTTTCGTCGACTGCGGCCGCGATCATGCGGATCGAGCCAAGGAAGAGCTCGCGATTTTCGTTGGCGGCGATCTTCAGCTTATCGACATACTCTTCGATATCGCCCGCCATGTGGTTAAACGTTTCAGCGAGCTCGCTGATTTCGGCGGCGCCGCGCACAGGAGCGCGTTCGTGGAATTCCGCGCGGCTGATGGCGCGAGTGGAATGAACGAGGCTCTGAATGGGACGCGTAATGCCGAGCGCGAAGAGATATCCGAACGAGAGCGCCACAATCGTAACTACCATCACGAAGCTGAGTGCCTGAGCTGTGAGTTCTTCGACGCCCGCATCGGCTCGCGCGTTGTCCAGGCTGCGTTGGGCAATTACGGTCCAGCGCAACTCTTGAATCGGGCTATACGTGCCGATCATCTGGACCGAGTGATTTTTGTCTTTACCGGGCGCCGAATACATCATGTTCACTGTGGTCGGCGTTTCCTTCGGATCCATCACCTGCTTCACGATCGGAAAAATCGAGCTGACGTCGCGCCCGGGGACGTAGTCGGCAGAATCGGGGAAGGCCACCAGCCGTCCGTGTCCGTCGACGATATAGACCGTCCGGTTGTGCTCGCTGGCATCGCGCAAACGAGACTCGAGTTTGCCGAGCGAAACGACGGCGGCAAACATACCCGCGAATTGCCCATCTGACGTCAACGGAATAGACATGACGAGCGCCGGCTTGTTGTCGCGGCCGACTCCGAATGCCTCACTGATTGAGTCAAAGCCCTGAAAACTCGAAGTAAACGCGCGGCGCAATGCGGCGTCCATGAAAGGATCCGGATGGAAACTTCCGGCCGACTGGCCTTTGGCTTCGCGGTTTACTGCGGTTACATACAGGATATTCTGGTCGTTCGCGAATTCCTGCAGCAGGCGGGAGATTTGCGGCGCGTGGGTCGCATCGTTCACATCATCGATCCAGCCCGTCAGGGTGAGCATTTGGCGCTCGGCCAGAAGCTGCTGACGAACACCCTGCTCGAAGTCGAGCGTCTCACTGGCCAGCGAACGGGTGATATCGGTCTGCTGGACGCGTTCGGTGTCCTGAAGCTTTTGTTCGCTAAGCTGCAATACCTGCCTGTGGTAAAGCCAAAGGGGCGTGGCGCTCATCAGCAGAAGCGCGCCGAGCACAATCCACATGAGCCGCAGCTTTCGCGGCGAGAGACGGAGGGACAGTTTGCGCACAGGAATATCCGTAAAAATGCTAGCCGACCCGTTGGGCAGGAACAATGGGACGAAAGTACAGGTCGTTGCCGGATAAGCTACAGGCGTGTGGGCACTTAGGCAGTCCAGGATTGCGCGCCTATTAGGCTCCGCTTGGCCGGTCTATGGGTTGCGGATCGGTATGTTTCGCCTTTTATTTGCGCTTGCCGATTCGAGTCTCTTCGCCGGCGATCAGGCGGTGGATATTTGCGCGATGCTTGAGCAATACAAGCACGGAGATGCAGACGGTGGGGAAGGTGACGAAATCCGGTGGCGCGTGCCCCGGGGCGTAGAGCACGTAGACAAAAACGGGCAGAGCTGCCGTCGCAACTACCGATCCCAGGGACGAATAGCGCCAGAACGCTACAATCACGATCCAAAGCACCACCGCGGCAGCCACGGCCTTCCAGCAAATCAAGATAAACACTCCAAGTCCCGTTGCCACACCTTTTCCCCCGCGAAATCCCAGCCCGAACGGGAAAACGTGTCCGACGACGGCTGCCACGGCCGCCGCAATCATCCAGCGCATGTTGCCGTGCGACCAGTGCATAGCGATCCAGACGGCCGCGAAACCTTTTGCTGCGTCAAGGATAAGCGTGAGGATTCCGGCCAGATAGCCGGCGCTGCGCGTCACGTTGGCCGCGCCGATATTGCCGCTGCCAGACTGGCGAACGTCCGTGCCGCGAGTTGCTTTCACGATCAGCAGGCCGAAAGGAATCGATCCCAGCAGGTATGCGAGAGGAATAATGAGCGGCATCAGTTCCGGGATAGGAGGAGTAGGAGGATTCAATTGGCCGCCTCGGCGAAATGGAACGTCTCTAGACGAGTATATTCTGCACCGGTTGGCTTCGTCTTGCTTTCGAAAAGATGAAATTCCGGGGTGCAAATCGTGCCGAAGTCCTTCTCTTGCGTTTCGTGTGCGACGTTGACGATTTCTGCGGCTTCCTTTGCGTGCTTTCCACGCGGATGAGCATCGCCTTCTTTGAAACGCGCGAGCGTCAGATGCGGCGTAAAAGGACGGTTTTCCGGCTCGACGCCGAATTTTGCGAGCGCTTGGTCCATCGCTGCGGACAGAGCGGCGGCATTCGGCGATGCGTCAACGCCACACCAGAACACTCGTGGTCGTTTTTCGCTGGGAAAGAATCCGAGGCCGCGAAAATGCACTTCGATCGGCTCAGGCGATCTCAGCTTCGCGAGAGCGTCATGAATCGCGGGAAGGTTCTCCGGATCGGCGTGGCCGATGAATTTCAGCGTGATGTGCATTGCTTCCGGCCGGACCCAATGCGCGGAAGGGCATTTGTGCCGGAGTTTCGCGATCAGCGCGGCGAAGGCTTCGCGCGTTTCGCCGGGAATGTCCAGTGCAATGAAGAGCCGCATGGTCTTCTTTCATTCTACTGGCTGCGACCGGCATCGCACGAGCGAGAATGCGTGCGCCACGGCGCATAAGAGCGCGATTGCGCTATCGGCCGTTGGGCGACTTCGGAAAAAGGAAGTGGCGGCGGACCAAGTCGAGCGCGGCCTGAGCGGCCATTTGCCGGTTGCGGTCGCGATCGGCGGCGGAAAAGCGGTATTCGTGCGAACGCGCGCCGTGTTCGTCCGCAATGCCGATGTAGACGAGGCCGACCGGCTTTTCTACGGTACCTCCGCCGGGACCGGCAATGCCTGTGATCCCGATTCCGATCGTCGCCGCGGCGCCTTTGCGAATTCCGTCTGCTAACGCCGAAGCAACCTCGGCGCTTACCGCGCCTTTCGCCTCAATAAGCTGCGCAGGCACGCCCGCCAAAGCGGTTTTCATTTCGTTGCTGTAGCAAACCACGCCGCCGAGAAAATAGTTCGAACTGCCTGCAAGGTTCGTGAGGTGCTCGGCGAGCATTCCGCCGGTGCAGCTTTCGGCCACGGCAATCGTTGCGCGGTTTTCGGTGAGCAAACGCGCGACGACTTCTTCCATGGTCTCGCCGTTCGTCGAGACGAGATGTTCTCCGAGGGGAAGCGCCATTCGCCGGGTCATTTCATCGAGCAGATTTTCCGCCTGCATCGCGTTGCTCGACCAGACGCGCGGGTGAAGTTGAATTCCGGACGGGGCCGCCAGGATCGTCACTTCGACGTCGGGATACAGGGCGTATATAGGTGACACGCGTGCCTCAACTTCCGATTCTGGCAGTCCCGTGATGCGCAGTTCACGCACGAAAAGGCGCTCGCTCGGCGCGACTCGCGCGAGGCGCGGTTTCACTTCGCACTCGAAGAGCGCGCGAAGCTCGCTCGGCACGCCCGGCAGCAGAATCACGATGCGTCCCGCGCTCGTTTCGAGCCACAATCCCGGCGCGGTGCCGCGTGGATTCGGCAGGATGATCGCGCCTTCCGGGACCATCGCTTGCCGCGCGTTAATTTCGGGCATCGGCCGGTTGTAACGGCGGAAGCGCGCCTGTATGCGCTCGAGAATTTCCTGATTGAGCAGCAATTTGCGGCCGAGAAGCTGCGCGACGGTGGTGCGCGTTCGGTCGTCGTCGGTCGGTCCGAGACCCCCGGAGCTGACGATTACGTCCGCGCGCTCGATCGCGTGTCGAAACGACGACGTCATTTCCTCGGCGGTGTCTCCGACAACTGCCTTGTGCACCACGCGAATGCCAATGCGATTGAGTTCAGCCGTGAGGAAAAGGGAATTGGTATCCAGCCGCTCAGACGTGAGCAATTCGGAGCCGACCGCGATGATTTCCGCCCGCATGAAGCTCGTCAGCCGTTTAGAGGGAATCCCTCGACATCCCAGTCGAGGGAAAAAAGCGCCGAGTTTGTCACGATAAGGGCGCGATGCGTGGGTAGAAGCGCGAGGCCGACGATATTGCTGCCGCCCAATACGACTTCCGGCTCCGCTTTCGGCGTGAGGCGAACGATGCCGCGTTTGCCGGCAAGCGAGGCGGCGACGTAAAGATTGCCGAGGCGATCAAAAGCGAGGCCTTGAGGTCGCCCGAGGCCGCGGAAAAAGACGCTCACTTCGCCCGCGGGCGTGATCCGGTAGATGCGGTCGTAACTCGAAGTCGTCGGCCCGGAAACAAAGAGGTCGCCGGTCGGGCTGAATGCCAAGTGATACGCCGCGACCGAAGGCTCCAGCGTGGCGAAAACGAAAATTTCGCGGTCAGGGCCTATCTTGAAAATCGTCCCGCTGCGGTCGCCCACATAAAGGCCGCCGTTCTTATCGAACGCGAGGCCGGTAGCGATGCCCATGCCTTCGATCCATTGCATCGAGCGGCCATCAGGCGAGACGCGGTGAATCGTCCCGTCATGTCGACAGGAGACGAAAAGATTGGCGTCGCGATCGATAGCAAGTCCGGTCGGATTCGTCAGTTCCGTAATGTAGGGCTTGATGGAATGGTTCGCAGTGATCTTGTAGAGCGAAACAGGCACCTTCTGGCCACGCTGACCGCTGAAGGTCACGTAAGTGTTGCCGCTCGAATCCACGGCGGGATTCATCACCGGATGCAGGTTGTCCGCGATCTGCACACCAAGCGACATAGGAAACGGCGCGCTCTCCACGCTGCCCATCAGCACGCGGACGGCTCCGCCCGAAGCGCCGTCGGGCACACGGGCGACCAAGTAATTGTCGGCGGCGAGAATAAGACTGCCTTCCGCCGAACCGAACTGGACCTGCGGGCGCGCATGATTGCGCACCGCGAAGCCGGTGCCGTAGATGGCGATCTCTCCGCCAGGAAGCGCTGCGTTCGGCTTCACGCTTTCAATTTTGGGAGATGAGTTCATTCGTGTTTTGCGTTAAAGACCCGCTGCGCGAGCGATCCACAATCCGATTGCGGCGTAAACCCCTGCCATCCAATCATCTGCCATGATTCCCCAGCCGCCCGGCAACGATTCCGCTTGGCGTGCGGGAAACGGCTTCCAAATATCGAACACTCGAAAAAGTATAAAACCCACCAGCAGATATTTCCAGTTAAGCGCGGAATGTATCGTGATGAAGCCAAAGCGGGTGTTAGCCCACGTCGGCTGGGCCCTCCACCAAACGGGAACACCGCATCCTAACAGCAGCGTAAGGTGTTGTCCTGAGACTTCATCGATCACAACTCGCTGTGGGTCCTTTTGAGACCAATATTTCGCTGCTGCTGAAGCGCTCAAGACACCAAAGCCCGCGACGATAGCCGAAATGCAAATTTGGGCGCCGAGATAGGGATCGAAGTTGCTTCCGCCGAGAATCGAAGCGCTCTCTATTTGTGCGTTTCTTGAAACAATTCCGGCAGAGAGCAGGACGAGCCAGGGCAGCATTGCCAAGACAAGGCCGGCCAATGCTCCGAAAGTGCCGGGCGCCTTTGGAAGGTAGCCGAGGCCGCAGGCCGTCGCGAGAAAAATGGAGACGCGCGGCTTCTTCGTCCCTACCGTACCTGATGGCGTGGCGGATCCCGCAGGAGCGCTCATTTTCTGTCGTGCTCCGGTTCGCGCGCAGGCTCGTCGGCAGCCGATTCGTCGATCACCGGCTCACTGATCTTATACTTTTCGCTCGACCAGTTGCCCAAGTCGATCAACCGGCATCGCTCACTGCAAAAAGGGAAGTCGCGATCGGTTTCAGAATCGACCGGCCTCCGGCAAGTCGGGCAGACACGCTTCATCCGGGTCAGCATACCCCAAAGCGAAGCTGAATGGTGCGCAACAGTCGTTCTTATCAGTGGCCCCGATGCCTTTCAAACGGGATTTTCTCTGCGCTGTTGCTCTGCGAAACTCTGCGTCC
>DATEME010000022.1:0-8494 GCA_035275865.1 Candidatus Acidiferrales bacterium
ACTTCGGCGCCGACGGGCCCGGCTTTACCGGCATTGCCGCCGAAGGCGGCTGCGAGGTTGAACGAACCGCCTGCAAATCCGGTCAATACGTTTAAGGCCTCGAATCTTGCAGCTCCGCGGATATCGGCGCGGTCGAGCGCCGCAGGCGGAAGCGCGGCGCCGGTCGTGGCCACGCCGCCAGGCGGCGTGCTACCCGCCACAATCGCGGAGCCGGCTCCAAGTTTCAGCATTGCTCCACCTCCTCAGATGGCTAACGGTACACCCGCGCTTGCGGTGCATTCGAGCCTCGTCGAACCCAAACTGATCCGAACAGTTCAGCCTATCTATCCCACTGCCGCGTTGAGCCAGCACATAGAAGGGCAAGTGAAAGTTCACGCGCGCATCGAGGCGGACGGCAGCCTGAGCAACGTCAGCGCGGTGAGCGGACCGCCATTGCTGGTTTCTGCCGCGGTGAGCGCGGTTCGTGAGTGGAAATATAAGCCCGAGATGCTCGATGGTCAGGCCGTGGCGAGCGATGTCGTTGTGACCGTGCAGTTTACGGCGCCTCGTTGATGCGAGCGCTTCGCCTGTAGGCTCCATAGCAACTCTTCGAATCAAATCCTCGCAGGGCTGTAAACCCGACTTCCCGCGATCACATCGACGAAACTACTGTGAACCTGGCACCATACTGACGAAACTGCCCCTTGAAACTTCGTGTGTCGGCTGCTAATATTAATTCGGACTAAATCAGTGCTATATTAGAATTTGCATCGCGTAAAGGGCCTTGGGAGCCTCTGAGGGCATGGTAAAGCTAGGAAAATTAGCGGATTACGGGCTCGTCCTAATGACTTGTATGGCCAAGGACCAGGGTCCTGCTTTCCTGCGCACCGCCCGCGATCTCTCGGCTGAGACCAAGCTCCCTCTGCCGACCGTCAGCAAGCTGCTGAAGCAACTTCTGACCAGCGGGCTGCTCGTGTCCCATCGCGGCACAAAAGGCGGATACGTCCTGGCGCGAGCGCCGCGGGAAATCCCCGTCATCGAGATTATCGCCGCGTTCGAGGGACCGGTTGCGCTCACCGAATGCAGCACCGATGTAATCGGGCTGTGCAACATCGAGTCCTGCTGCCCGATCAAGACGAACCAAAGAATCATCAATCAGGCCGTGCGCCAGGTGCTGGGCACGATCTCTCTGTACGACCTGATTTCGCCTTTGCAATTAACCGCAATTAAGGACGCGCGCGGTAATCCGGTGCCGCTGGTTCCGTCCGGGAGAATACAGTGAGTACGACCAACGATACAATTCGCGAGCTAGCCCAACAGGAATATAAATGGGGCTTCATCACGGATGTCGCCGAGGAGCGAATCCCGAAGGGGCTAAATGAAGACATCGTTCGCCTGATCTCTGAGAAGAAAAGCGAGCCGGAGTTCATGCTGCAGTGGCGGCTGAAGGCATTTCGTCACTGGGATTCTCTCGAAAAGAGGAATGCGGAGCCGAAGTGGGCAAATGTAAAGTTTCCGCCGATCGATTACCAGAACATCGTCTATTACTCTGCGCCAAAGCAGAAAAAGCAGCTGAAGGATTTGAGCGAGCTCGATCCTGAAATTCTGCGCACATACGAAAAACTCGGCATTCCGCTGGAAGAGCAAAAGATGCTGGCGGGCGTTGCTGTCGACGCGGTGTTTGACAGCGTTTCGGTCGCGACCACGTTCAAAGAAAAACTCGCCGAGGCGGGCGTGATCTTCTGTTCGTTCTCCGAGGCCGTGCAAAATCATCCGGAACTCGTGCAGAAGTATCTCGGCACGGTAGTTCCCTATACGGACAATTTCTACGCGGCGCTAAACGCGGCGGTTTTCAGCGACGGTTCGTTTGTTTACGTCCCGAAGGGTGTTCGCTGCCCGATGGAGCTTTCCACCTATTTCCGCATTAATGCAGCGGAAACCGGCCAGTTCGAGCGCACATTGATCATCGCCGACGAGGGCGCTTACGTAAGCTATCTCGAGGGCTGCACGGCGCCGATCCGCGATCAGAACCAATTGCACGCGGCAGTCGTTGAGCTGATCGCGTTGGACGATGCGCAGATCAAGTATTCGACTGTACAGAACTGGTATCCGGGCGATAAGAACGGCAAGGGTGGAATCTACAATTTCGTCACGAAGCGCGGAGCCTGCCGCGGCAAGAACTCGAAAATCTCTTGGACGCAGGTGGAAACGGGCTCCTCGATCACGTGGAAATATCCGAGCTGTATTCTCCAAGGCGACAATTCGGTCGGCGAATTTTATTCCGTTGCGCTGACGAACAATTATCAGCAGGCGGATACCGGCACGAAGATGATCCACATCGGCAAGAACACCCGCAGCACGATCGTCTCCAAGGGCATTTCCGCCGGTCACGGGCAGAACACCTACCGCGGCCAGGTGAAGATCCTAAAGGATGCGACCGGCGCTCGGAACTACACGCAGTGCGATTCCCTGCTGATCGGCGATCTCTGCGGCGCGCACACCTTTCCATATATCGAGGTGAAGAACGCCACCGCGCGCATGGAGCACGAGGCTTCCACGTCGAAGATCGGCGAAGACCAGCTCTTTTACTTGCGCCAGCGCGGGTTGAAGACCGAAGACGCCGTTTCTATGGTCGTCAACGGCTTCTGCAAGCGTGTTTTCAAAGAGCTGCCGATGGAGTTCGCGGTGGAAGCGCAGAAGCTACTGAGCGTCAGTCTCGAAGGCAGCGTCGGCTGAGCACTGGCGTCACGGCCCGGCGGGGTCGGACCTGGGCACGAATTTGTAGCAGACTCGCGTTTCAGTCGGGCGCCTTTCGACTGCGCGAAGAAGTCTGCTTCGCATGCAAAGAAAATGCCGCCGGAAACGGCTGGCGCGTCGGGCAGATGTTATGATCTACACTGGCGTTTTTTCCGCCTGGGGGGCTTGAATCGGCTGAGAAAGTGGTTGCTGGGTAATACGTTCTAATCGCAACTGCCAAGAATTAAAAACCGGTGTAAGTCATTGAAAACACAGCACCGGCACCCGTTCTAATCGCAATCGCCAGACGGGTAAAGCGAAACAGGCGAAGGGAAATAACGAAGGGAAATAAAATAAGATGAGCTTGCTGGAAATTAAAAACCTCCACGCGACGGTCGGCGGAGTCGAGATTTTGAAAGGTATCAACCTGACGATCGACGCTGGTGAAGTCCATTCGATCATGGGCCCGAACGGCTCGGGCAAAAGCACACTGGCACAGGTGCTCGCGAGGCGCGAGAGCTACGAAGTGACCCAGGGCGAAATCCTTTACGACGGCAAGGATTTGATCGCGATGAAGCCCGAGGAAGCTGCCTGCGAGGGCGTCTTCCTCGCGTTTCAGTATCCCGTCGAAATTCCGGGCATCAGCAACGCCTATTTCTTGCGCTCCGCGCTCAACGCGATCCGGAAATACCGGGGCCAGGAAGAGATGGACGCCATGGATTTCCTTCCGAAGCTGCGCGAAAAGATGAAGCTGCTCGAAATGGACGACAAGCTTTTGAATCGCTCGGTGAACGAAGCGTTCTCTGGCGGCGAAAAGAAGCGCAATGAGATTTTGCAGATGGCTGTGCTCGAACCGAGGCTCGCGATTCTCGATGAGACTGACTCCGGCCTCGATATCGATGCATTGCGAATCGTGGCGCAAGGCGTGAACGCGATGCGCAGCCCGGAGCGCGCAATTCTCGTCGTGACGCACTATCAGCGGCTGTTGAATTACATCGTTCCCGATCGCGTCCACGTGCTGGTTGATGGAAAAATCGCGCGCTCCGGCGGACCGGAACTCGCACTCGAACTGGAAGCAAAGGGCTACGGCACGATGGAAGCCGCGGCCGGACGGGCCTGAGGATCTGACGATGGCGACTCAGGAATTGACGACGTATCAGCAGGGCTTCGGCGGCTTTGAAAAATCCGCCGCGGGCAACAGGCTCGCGTGGCTGCGGAATCTGCGGCGCGACGCGTTCGCGCGTTTCACCGAAGTGGGTATTCCCACGACAAAAATAGAAGACTGGCGCTTCACGAATCTTTCGTCGCTCGCGCAAACGCCTTTCCGGCTTGCGCGAAATGGGCGCGGCTCTATCGCGGCAAAAGCGATTGACCAATTCAAGATTACCGGCGCGGCCTGCCAGCTCGTTTTTGTAAACGGCCACTACGCTCCTGAGCTTTCAAATCCCGGCAAACTTCCCGATGGCGTGGAGATTTCAAATCTCGCCACGGAAATTGAGTCGCAGCCTTCGGCATTGGAATCCTGGCTGGGGCGCTATCTCGACACGAAGCGCGATCCATTTTCGGCATTGAATACGGCATTCCTGGAAGACGGTGCGTTCATTCATATTGAAAAGGGCGTCGTACTGGAAGCGCCGATTCACCTGCTTTTTGTCTCGACGAGCGAAAGCGGGCCGACAATGACGCACCCGCGCAATTTGATCGTGGCCGAGGCGGGGAGCCAAGCCACTTTTATAGAGGATTACATTTCCCTTCCCAACGCGGGCGGCACTGAAGGACGGCTGTTCTGCAATACAGCGACGGAATTGATCGCCGGCGATAACGCGGCGATTTCGCATTACATGATCGAACGCGAAGACACGGATGCGTTCAACGTTTCGACATTGCGGATCGAGCAAGGACGGAATGCGAGCGTTGCCTCGCACTCAGTGCTGCTGGGCGGCGGAATCGTTCGCAACAACGTGCATCCCGTCCTCAACGGCGAGGGCGGCGATTGCCTGATCAACGGCCTTTTTGCAGGAACGGGACGCCAGCATCTCGATAATTACATGCTCGTCGAACATGCCAAGCCGCATTGTGGCAGCCGCCAGTTTTACAACGGCATCCTCGGCGGTCGCGCGCACGGCGTTTTTCACGGGCGCATCATCGTTCACAAGGACGCGCAGAAAACGGACGCGAAGCAGACGAATCGCAACTTGCTGCTTTCCGATGAAGCGCAGATCGACACGAAGCCGCAACTCGAAATTTACGCAGACGACGTGAAGTGCACGCACGGCGCGACGATCGGGCAGATCGAAGAAAACGCGCTGTTTTATCTGCGTTCGCGGGGGATCGAAGAGGCTGCGGCGCGGCAACTCTTGCTGCTCGCGTTTGCCAGCGAATGCCTGGACCGCATGGCGGAAGGGCCCGCTCGGACTCACGTGGAAGGATTGATTCATGGTCATCTGACGCACTTGATTCGAGCGTCAGCGAACGGAAAGGCTTCGGAGGCGGCTGGATGACATTGGCAGCAAAAGCCGGCCTGGCGGCTCATACGACGAATCTAAACACCGAGCTAGACGTGCAAGCGATTCGCGCAGAGTTCCCTATTTTGGGACGCACGGTCCGCGGCAAGCCCCTCGTCTATCTGGATAACGCGGCCACTTCGCAAAAGCCGCGCTTCGTGCTCGATGCCATTACGCGCTATTACGAAGAGGAAAACGCCAATATTCATCGCGGAGTGCACTATCTCTCGGAGCGTGCCACCACGGATTATGAAAATGTTCGCACGCGGGCGCAGCGGTTCCTGAATGCGGCAAAATCAAGCGAGATCATTTTTGTTCGCGGCACAACCGAGGGCATCAACCTCGTTGCACAGACATATGGACGCACTCACGTAGGCCCCGGCGATGAAGTGTTGATCACTGCGATGGAGCATCACTCCAACATCGTGCCGTGGCAGATGCTTTGCGCGGATCAGGGCGCGAAGCTGCGCGTGGTGCCGATCAACGATCGCGGCGAATTGCTTATCGATGAATTTGAGAAGCTGATGGGGCCACGCACGAAAATCGCGGCGTTCACGCACGTATCGAATGCGCTCGGCAGCATCAATCCGGTGCGGCGCTTGACCGAGATGGCGCATAGGCAGCACATCCCAGTGCTTATCGATGGAGCGCAGGCCGTACCGCATATGGCTGTCGATGTTCAGGCGATCGACTGCGATTTCTACACATTCTCGGGCCACAAAGTTTATGGGCCGACCGGAATCGGCGTGTTGTACGGCAGGGCAGCGCTGCTCGAGGCGATGCCGCCTTATCAGGGCGGCGGAGACATGATCAGCTCTGTCACATTTGAAAGAACGACGTACAACAAATTGCCTTACAAATTTGAGGCGGGAACGCCGGATATTGCAGGAGTGATCGGGCTTGGCGCGGCGCTGGACTATGTGACGGACGTCGGAATGGATGCGATTGCCGCTTACGAACACGACTTGCTGGAGTATGCGACGGAGAAAATCTCCACGATTCCGGGTGTTCGGCTGATCGGCACGGCAGCGGAAAAAGCGGGCGTGCTGTCTTTCGTGCTCAACGATATTCACCCTCATGATGTGGGAACGATTCTCGATCAGGAAGGAATTGCGATTCGGACGGGGCACCATTGTTCGCAGCCGGTAATGGATCGGTTCGGTATTCCGGCTACGGCGCGTGCATCCCTGGCGATCTACAACACGCGCGAAGATATCGATGCGTTGGCAAAGGGCATTCAGCGCGTGCGCGAGGTATTGGGCTGATGGCGGAACTGCGCGATCTCTATCAGGAAGTGATCCTCGAGCACAGCAAGGCTCCGCGAAATTTCAAGAGGCTTGCGAATGCGAATCATCGCGCGGAGGGATTTAATCCGCTTTGCGGCGATCGTTTCACTGTGTACCTCGATCTTGAGGGCGACAAGGTGCGCGATATTTCATTTGAAGGAAGCGGATGCGCGATTTCGAAGGCGTCGGCTTCGATGATGACGCAGAGTGTGAAGGGCAAGACGGTTGCTGAGGCGGAGCTGCTTTTCGAGAATTTTCACAAGTTCGTTATGACGCAGAATCATGCGGAGGGTGATTCGGCTGAGCTGGGTAAATTGGCCGTCTTCTCTGGTGTCGCGGAATTCCCTGCCCGCGTGAAATGTGCGACCCTTGCTTGGCACACACTGCAAGCCGCGCTCGAAGACAAGCAAGAATCGGTTACGACGGAATAAACGAAGTTCATCGCCAAGACCCTCTGATTCCGGAGGCGCCATGTTGCGCAAACTTTCTCTTCTCGCTTTTGCTGCCATGCTCGCTGCTGCTCCGGGTTTTGCCCAGGATCATTCCGGTTTCAATGGAAAATGGGCGCTCAGCCAGGGACGGAGCGACTTCGGCGGCGGAGATACGCTGACGTCGCGCGTAGACACGATCGCGGTAAATGGCGACAAGTTTACAGCTGACATTCACTCCACGAGCGACAACGGCGACGACACTTATAAGCTGAGCCTCACCACTGATGGCAAATCCGTCGCTGTACCGGGAGACTCGCCACTGGCTTACGCCGGCGGCATCATGGTGGTGAACGCCATTTCCGCGGAATGGAAAGGCAATTCGCTGGTGCTTATCGAAACGCTCACGAATTCGTTTGCCGCCGGCACAAGCAAGGCGACGGTCACGTATGCGCTATCGCCGGACGGAAAACTGATGAGCATTACGTCGACGTCCGACGCACCCTTCGGTTTTTCCGATATGCGGCTGGTATTTGAAAAGATTTGAGTTGTCAGGAGCAGATTCAAGATGAATCACGAACCGGTCACAGTGAGCCGCAATTGCGCGGTGATCGGAATACCCACGGGAATTTCGGCCACGATTCCGGCCGGGACCTCTGTCCGCGTGATGCAGCATCTCGGAACCGGCTACACCGTGATGACGGAGTACGGTCAGATGTTCCGCATCGACAATAAAGACGCGGACGCCCTGGGCTTGCCGGTGCCCGAGGTGACGGAAGCGCCTACCGAGCCCGTCAACTTCAGCGAAAATCTGGTCTGGGATCAACTCAAGACTGTCTACGACCCCGAAATTCCCGTGAACATCGTGGATCTCGGGCTGATTTATTCGTGCGACATTACGCCGCTCGATGAAGGCGGCAAGAAGATCGACTTGAAGATGTCCATGACCGCTCCGGGCTGCGGAATGGGCGACGTGCTCAAACGCGATGTGGAGATGAAAGTGGCGCGCGTGCCTGAAGTGAAAGAAGTGAATGTGGAAGTTGTGTTCGATCCTCCGTGGAACCCCAGCCGCATGTCTGAAGCGGCAAAGCTGCAACTAGGCTTCGATCTGTAGGACGCGCTCCTCAGTCCCCGTCAATATCCTTGCTTAGAGGGATCGCAAAGCGGGCTTACACAAGCTGCCCGATTCGGATTCCACCCGCCTTTCACTAGCCTGATAGCAGGAGGAAACTTCGATGCAATTTAAAAAAGTCGGATGGTCGGTCGCGTTCCTTGGCATCGGAATGTTTGCGGCAACGACGCCGCAGGCGGGCGCGAACACATTGAATCCAGTGTATGGTTGCGGTAAACGCACAAACGACGCCGAACAGCCCGAATATGCCGAACGCGCCAAACGGGCAGCAGACTCCGAACAGCCCAACAAATCCCTCTGGTCCGAATAACCCTGACCAGGAAAACAATCCCAACGGAACAAACAATCCGGCGAATCCGAACAATCCAAATAATCCCTATAATTCGCCCACGCCAGAACAACCAAACAACAGCAACAATCCAAACGGCG
>DATEME010000023.1:0-1658 GCA_035275865.1 Candidatus Acidiferrales bacterium
TGTGGCTCTCGCTCAGCGCTATGAGCTGCTGACCTCGATGCCAGGCGTCGGCCCGGTGCTGGCCTTCACGCTCATCGCCCTGTTGCCAGAACTCGGGAAGATGAGCCGCAAACAGATCGCCGCCCTCGTCGGCCTCGCACCATATGACTTCGACAGCGGCAAGCTCAAGGGACACCGCAGCATCTATGGTGGTCGGATGCCGGTCCGTAACGTCCTTTACATGGCCGCCCTCAGCGCAAGCCGATACAGTCCCGCCCTCAAAGCCTTCCACAATCGCCTCGCCGACGCCGACAAAAAATCCAAGGTCATCATCGTGGCCGTCATGCGAAAAATGATCACAACCCTCAACGCTATGCTCCGCGATAATGCTGTATGGCAGCCGCAATCCGCCTGAGCCAACAACACAGTTGCTCATTCGCAGCCTAATTCAACGCCAGCGGATCGGCCTCGCCTAGAAAATTCATCACTTCGCGGAAGAACTGCATTCGGTTCTTTTCCATGATGATAGTGTGAGTTCCTTCGCCGATTTCAACGAACCGCTTGTACGGAGTGTTGGTCAGCTTGGCGAAATACGCATGCGCCTGATCGCTCGGCAAGTCCGCGTCCCACTCGGCATGAATGAGCAAGGTTGGCACACGGATGTTGCCGGGATCGTATTGCGCTTTACCGGCGGCCCAATACGTGCGCAGGTCTTGGAGCACGCCGTTAGGCGCGCGTAGCACCGGTGGGGTCTGCTTCGAGCCAATCGGATCGGTCGCCCAAGTAGCGTCGGCCCACTGTTCGAACCAGTCGGACGGAATGAGATCAGCCTTTTTATTCTCACCGACGCCGGTCAGCCAACGTTGCTTGGCGGAATCCTTTGTCACCGTCCGGTATGCTCCCAACGGACCATCCCCACCAATGATCGGGCGCGTGGTGAAAATCCATAGCGGCGCATAGAGTACCAGGCGGTTGACCTTCGAATTGTTCTCAGCGGTGTACATGCCCATGATCGCGGTGCCCCACGACCATCCCATTAGGTTGATCTTAGCGACACCGCGTTTCTGCAGGATGTAGTTGACCGCCGCGCTCACGTCCTTAACGGCGGTGGACGTGTCGGCGAACGGGCTGCCTTCGGTTGCCGGCTTGTCCATCTCGGGCGGTCGCGTAGAGCCGCCATAGCCGCGTACGTCAACCAGGTAAACGTCCCAGCCCTGCTGAGCGATATAATCCATCATCGAGCGGCCGCCGAGCGGCAGATCAAAGGTTGTTTCTGCCGGGTAGGTCGCACCGTGGACAAAAAGAAGGATCTTATCAGCCGAAAAACTCGTGACCCCCGCCTGATGCTTGTTGCGGATATAGAGCTCGATATCGCGATCGGCCGATGGAATCATGTAGCTTTCGGTCTCGAGCTTCACCTCCTCGGCCAGTGCCCCTGTGGCGAGAGAGACGAAAATAATAGCTGCCGCGACCGATTTTGCACGCACCAGCGAAGCTCTCCCTGAGTATAGGTTCATGAGGTTCCTCCCGTGTTGCCAACCTGTGTTTTACTGCCAATCGCCGCAGCAAAACAGCGTCTCTATTCGATCACCTCGTCGGCGCGGCCGAGCAGCGTCGGCGGTCTCGCGGTTATTTCAGGCTGCGATGTTGGAGCGCAACGTATGTGGCCGAGACAAGCC
>DATEME010000024.1:0-1330 GCA_035275865.1 Candidatus Acidiferrales bacterium
ATACCAACGGAGAACGCCCCAGCCAGGATGGCCAGATTGGAAAGATTGAAGCCTGCATAGGAAAACGCAGCAAGCGCCGCGATCACGATACCGACGTAGCCCACGCCGATGCGGATCGAGTCCCGCACCCCGCCCGAAATCCCGGCCGGCTTCAGGACGTGCGCATCGAGCCAGCCTTGGAACACCCGCGCGGCCGCATAAGCCAGTCCGAACACGATGATCGAAGCGAGCAGGACACCAAACGATACTTGCGTGTTTCCAATCTGGAAGCCGAAGAATTGACTGTACCAGTCGTAGATGTCGGGCCACCTGTAACCCCATTGCAGCAGGATGAGGGGTACCGAAAACACGAGCACCGCAAACTTGAGGACCAGGCCGATGGGCAATACAAGCTGCTTGCGCCGTCGCTGTTCTAGGCCAGCTCTCTCTTTGAGCCAAAGGCCCGTTGCGGCGCTGTCGTCGCCCAGGCCGTGCATCAAGCCATCCACCCACAGCAGCAGCAGATAGACAAACGACAGGATGGAACCCGTGACGATCAGCTGCTGCGCCAGGAAGCGGGAGAGCGCAAGGTAACCCCCTAGCGCACACACAACGATCGCGGCGACCGTGATCCAAATGGGAATGCGCAGCGCGGTGAGCCATCGCAGAGATGGCATTCTCTCCTGATGCTGCCCCTCCAGTGGAGTCAGGAGGATGGCTACGATGATAGCGGCCAGGAGTAGACTTGACGGAAATGCGACCGCCACCGTCAACGCGAACGGCGCCTGCACAATGCGGGTGACGACGTAGATCAGCGTCGTAACGCCATAAGCAATCGCAAGTGTCAGAATGAGGCCGCAAATGCGTGCAGCCGCACGATCGGAAGCAGGGATCAACCGCCACTGCGATGACCACGGTGCGAACACCGTGGTGACGAGTGCATTGATCGCGAAAATGATGATGATCGATTGCGCGGTCGAGTAAAAGATCCAATCGACGCGTTCGGGCAGCGCGTGCGTCTCGGCAATCATACCGTACAGGAACATGATTGGCGCCACGCCCGGCAATATTCGGAGCAAAATAACGCCGGCCGCTGATGACGCCCGTCGCCAGAACGGCGGCTCGCCGTCATGTGCCCAGCGGCGTAGTCGGTGCACGCCGTGCCACGCCGCAATTGTGAGCACAAGCCATAGCAAGATGGCTTCGAATCCAATGAGTAAGACCTCGTTCTGGTCGCGGACACTGTCCCACCACTCGACCAGGAGGTCGCGAACGCGGCTCGTCGCCGAGGGCACGTAATCCGGCAAATTCGCCCAAGTCTGGTACGAGTAGATGCCAGGGACCGGCTGGA
>DATEME010000025.1:0-4251 GCA_035275865.1 Candidatus Acidiferrales bacterium
AGTATTTCCAGTATTGATAGTCATGCGCTGGGTCCGGCGCCGCCGAGCATTGCCTGTACTGCACTCACCGCACAGGGTCTGTTGGCCCTCCAGCCGTACAGAAAATGGAGAGCTTTGCTCTACCCCCAAGTCGCGCTCTGCGCTCTATTAAACAGCACTTATTGGCCCTCGGACCGTTGAATCGCCGATCCCGCTTTCTCGGCAACCTGGCCGATGACGCGATCTCCGCGTATACACGTCAGATCGATCCGTTCCGCGTGGTATTGACCGGGGGCTGGACCCCTGTGAGCGCCTTGTAGCCTTGGCTGAAGCGCATCCGATCGACGCAGTAGGGAAGTCGGAGGTTGCTGTTTCGATCGATGCGGCCTTTCGGCCGCGGCCTTGGGCGGCACCTCGTCGCACTCGCCTTGGGGCTGGCGTTACGCGCGGCGCGCAGTCGGCGGAATTCAACTACGTTCTTTGACGAACTTAGCCCCAACGCTGTCCCCGGCGTGGACTTTTTTGCTGACACGCGTCGCAGAAATGTAATAGAATTGTAACGTAAGCGACGCAAATCTGTCACATGAACGCTGAAGTTCGTCATCGACGAACCGATGGCGGGGCGAAATCCCAGTTTCCATAGCGGCTTACAAAGAAAGGGCAGCCCGTAAGTCCAGATGGCCACCCCCCAACCACCGATCAGCCGTTTCACTATGTTGCGCGACCTAGTTAAGTCGCCGAGGCTAAGCTTCCTGATGGAGGCGCACAACGGCTTATCGGCCAAGATAGCAGAAGCGGCAGGATTTCCTGGATTGTGGGCGTCGGGGCTCACGATCTCCGCGGCACTCGGAACGCGTGATAACAACGAGGTGTCCTGGACGCAACTGCTCGATGTATTTGAGTACATGACCGATGCAACGAGCCTGCCTATCCTCGTGGATGGTGACACGGGACACGGGAATTTCAATAACGTAAGACGGTTCGTTCGAAAGCTTTGCGAGCGCGGGATTGCGGGCGTCTGCATCGAGGATAAACTGTTCCCCAAGACCAACTCATTCATTGGCGAAAATCAGCCGCTCGCTGACGTCGACGAATTCTGCGGTCGAATCAAAGCTGGTAAGGATAGCCAGACCCACGCCGATTTCGTGCTCGTTGCGCGGATCGAAGCATTTATTTCCGGTCGGGGTCTAGACGAGGCTTTGCGACGTGCTGAGGCGTATTTCGGCGCGGGAGCCGATGCGATCCTTATTCACTCGAAACGCTCGGACGCGAGCGAAATCTTCGACTTCACAAGGGAATGGGCTGGGCGCTCACCCGTACTCATCGTCCCAACCACGTATTACCGTACGCCGACGCAACAATACCTTGCCGCTGGAATTTCCACAGTCATATGGGCGAATCAAAGTCTTCGTGCGGCGATAAGGGCTATGCACGACGTCTGCCGTAACATCCGGCATGATCAGAGTGTAGCGGGCATCGAGGACCATATCGCAAGTGTTCAAGATATTTTTCGCTGGGTAGGTAATGCGGAACTGGAGGAGGCTGAGCAACGATATCTGCCGCGGCGCAATATGGTCCGGGCCATCATTCTTGCAGCCTCGCGCGGCGATGAACTTGGCCAATTCACGGTCGATCGCCCGAAATGTATGATCGAGATCCGTGGCCGGCCCTTATTGCAGCGCCTGCGAGACGTCATGACGAGTCGCGGCGTTTGTGATCATGTCGTCGTACGTGGATACAAGAAGGAAATGATCAATCTTGAGGGTACAACGATCGTCGACAACGATGCTTACGCCTCGACGGGAGAGTTAGCTTCGCTAGCCTGTGCCGTCGACCAGCTTACGGGCGATTGCATTGTCGCGTATGGGGACGTCCTATTTCGGCGGTTCATCCTTGAGGGCCTACTGGACACATCGGGTGACATCGTAGTGGCCGTAGATCCGCTTATACAAACGGACGCGCGACTATCTGGCCGGCATGATTTCGCGAGGACGACGCGTCCGCACGATGCCGGCTACGTTGATGAGGAGCCCCCGCGGCTTACCGCCCTCAGTTCATCGATACCCGCTGCCGATGCCCAGGGTGCATGGATAGGGTTGGTCCGCTTTACGGCGAAGGGATCGAAATGGGCTCGAGAAGAGCTGGGTGCGATCGCGGCCGAAGATAAACTCGCGCAGGCCAATATGGCCCATCTGATAAATCGGTTAGCAAGTAAACACAGAGTGGTCGTTCACTACGTGATGGGGCACTGGTGGGACGTCAACAACCTCATCGATTTAGCACAGGCTCGCGAATTTCAGTGAAACGCAGCCAGGCAGGGAGCGCGGGGGTCGATTTAATCCAGGATCAGCATTTAGGTGAGAGGAAATTTACGGACGGAATGTCCCTGTCGCTGTTGAAATAGGGAGGCAGGCGTCGATCGCCTCAGGCCACTAGGCTTGAGGTTGCGAATCGCAAACCGAGAGCGAGGAGATCGACGCCATGACGAAGCATATCGAATTGAAGAGGTTCGACCAAGGTACGGCACTGACGACGGGCACGCTGGCATTGCCGGCTTTGGTGATCGAGGGACTTGAGGAGTTCAAGGGCAGCTTCGACCGACTGTGCCTGCAGGCTGGGACTGCGGCCGTCGAGGCGATGCTTGCGGCGGATGCGGACCAGCTTTGCGGCCAGCGCTACCAACGCCACGCTGATCGGCAGGGCCATCGATGGGGCATGATCGGCAGCGAGGTCGGCTGGCACGGCGGCAAGGCAGCCATTCGGCGGCCACGGGTGCGTCAGCGCGGCGGCGCCGAACTGGAGCTTCCCAGTTGGACGGCGATCCAGAAGGCGGACTTGCTGTCGCGCTGGGCGTTCAACCAGATGCTGATCGGTGTGGCGACGCGCAAGTACGCGCGCTCGGTACGACTGCCGGACGGTGATCTGGCCGGCCAGGCCAAGCGCGCCACGACAAAATCCTCGGTATCGCGACGGTTTGTAGCGCTGAGCACGGCGAAGCTGAAGGAATGGCTGGCAGCCGACCTGTCGGGGCTCGACCTGCTGGTTATCCAGATCGACGGGCTGCGTGTCGGCGACCATGTGCTGGTGGCGGCGATCGGCATCGACGGGGCCGGCGACAAACACGTGCTGGCACTGGCTTTGGGAGCGACGGAGAATGCCGCCGTGGTCAAGGCGCTGCTGGCCGACCTGATCGAGCGCGGGCTCGACCCAAAGGTCTGCCGGCTGTTCATCGTCGACGGCGCCAAGGCGCTGAGCCGGGCCGTGCGCGACACCTTCGGTGGCTTCGCGCTGATCCAGCGCTGCCAGGTGCATAAGGGACGCAATATCATCGAGCGGCTCGATCCGTCGTTGCACGCCGGGGTCAAGAAGGTGCTGCGTCAGGCCTGGGACAGCCCGACCGCCGAGCAGGCCGAGCGCGTTCTCAAGAACTTGGCGCGGCGGCTCGATCACGATGCCCCTGGCGTCTCGGCTTCAATCCTTGAAGGCCTGGATGAAATGCTCACCGTGATCCGCTTGGGTCTGCCCGACCAGCTGCGGCGCTCGCTCGGCTGCACCAACGCGATCGAGAGCCTGATAGCCGTGCTGCGGCAGGTCTGCCGCAACGTCAAGCGTTGGCGCAATGCACGGATGGCCTTGCGATGGACTGCAACTGCAATGCTGGAGGCCGAGAAGAGCTTCCGCCGCCTGAAGGCCCACAAGCAGCTTCCGATTCTGAGGGCCGCCTTGATGCGACATCAGCAAGCGTTGCGCGGTGACCAACCCATTGGCAGCAAAGATCTGGCAGCATAGGATTCAACCAATGGCGCCTGCTGCACCAATTTCAACAGGCAACGGGACTATCTGTTTACGGATCTTCGTATGGAGTATGCTTCCCAATATTTGACCCGAACTACTTACCATTTAGATATGCCCAGCGCAGCCATGTGACGATGCCAGGACCTGGAGATGATGCTAGCCGTAATTCTTGCCGCGGGGTCAGGGAGGCGAATACAAAATTTCTGGACCGGTCCTAAAGGTCTCATTCGTCTTGGAGATTTGACCCTTGTTGAGGAGGCAATTATCCGTCTCCGTGCAGTAGGGGTCGATCGAATTCTTATCGTCACTGGCTATAAAGCGAATGAGTATGACATGATTATTTCGAACTGGGCTGGTGTAGAGGCTATCTTCAACCCGCGGTACAGTGATTCCGGCAGTATGTATTCGCTTTGTTGTGCCCGCCCTTATGTCGGCTCATCATTTTTGTTGCTCGATAGCGATTTGATATTTGAACTT
>DATEME010000026.1:0-15384 GCA_035275865.1 Candidatus Acidiferrales bacterium
CTTCGCATTGCCGGATGCGCTCGCGGTAGTTCCGCACGGTCTCATTCTCGTTGTCGAGGTCAAAGCGGAGCATTTCCTCATTCTTTTCGCTCATTTTCACCGGCTTAGGCGTCACGGTCGGCACGCCGCCAAGGTAATCGATCTGCCGCGCTACGGTCAGAGCGTGATCCAACTCCTGCTTAGCGTGTTGCTCGAGCTGGTCGGCAATGTTCATGTACGCGGCGCCCTTGAGCACCTGTGAATACGCCACATAGGCGATGATGGCCTGATATTCCCGGGCTAGGTCTTCGTTAAGAAGTTCGATAAGCCTTTCGCGCGTGATGCTCGTTTCTTGGGGTTGTGTCCCGGTCTTTGTGCTGGCCACTTTAGGTCTCCTTCGGCTGCAAGTAAATGAGGGTCACTAAAAACACGATAGATCGTACCACGTGCGCTCGACATCGGCGTTCTTCTGTATGGCCCATCCATGAAACATTTAGATCGCGCTCGATCAGCAATGAAAGCCGTCCCAGCGGCGGAATGAGGCCTTGGTCGCGTAAACACCTTACGTAACACGATTCAATCTGATACAGCAGCGGCAGGATTGTTGAGAGTCGAGCCACCTCTCATGATGTCAATGACTTCAGCCCAGTCCTCCGCCACGCGCAGCTCGCGTCGGCGGCTCGCAATTTGAAAGGTGGAACCAAATGCTTCTCATCTTGCTGGTCATCGTGCTGCTGCTGTCCATCGGATCGGCGCCGGCATGGCCGTACAGCCGAAGTTGGGGCTACTATCCGAGCGGCGGACTGGGCATCATCGTAATCATTCTGCTCATACTGATACTGATGAGATTCTGACGTTTGTCCTCTCTTCTACTTCTTTTTTGATTCGATTACCGCCTGTGCGGCCGCAAGTCGGGAGATCGGCACTCGGAAGGGCGATGCGCTGACGTAGTTCAGTCCGACCTTGTGAAAGAATCGGACGCTTTCCGCATCCCCGCCATGTTCGCCGCAAATTCCGACCTTCAGTTTCGGGCGAGTCTTCCTGCCGCTCTTCGTGCCGGATTCGACCAACTGCCCCACACCCGCCTGATCGATTGTCTGGAACGGGTCAGCTTTGAAGATTCCGGCCTTGTTCTCATCGACATATTCGGGCAGGAAGCGGCCCGCGTCGTCGCGCGAGAGTCCCATTGTTGTTTGCGTGAGATCGTTCGTGCCAAATGAGAAGAACTCGGCGACCCTCGCAATCTGTCCGGCAAGCAAAGCGGCCCTTGGAAGCTCAATCATCGTCCCAACGAGATATTCAAGTTTTACTTTAGCTTCTGAAATCAGCTTATCCGCCACGCGTCTTGTGGCCGTTTCGAGAATCTTCAGTTCCTTCTCGTCCAAGACGAGTGGATGCATAATCTCAGGTAAAACTTTAACTCCCCGCTTTTGGCAATTTATGGCCGCTTCGATGATTGCCCTGACCTGCATTTCGAGAATTTCAGGGAATGTAATCGAAAGCCGGCAGCCTCGATGACCAAGCATAGGATTCGCTTCGTGCAACTGCTCGACTCGACGTGCCACTTGCTCGGCCGAGATGCCGATTTTCTTCGCGAGCTCGGCCTGTTTTGCCGGATCGTGCGGCACAAACTCGTGTAGCGGTGGATCAAGCAGGCGGATCGTTACCGGAAGGCCGTTCATCGCTTCGAAAATCCCCGTGAAATCGCGGCGCTGGAATGGCAGGAGCTTATCGAGCGCCTTCCGCCGAGCCTCGGGACTATCGGCAAGGATCATCTCCTGAATTGCTTCCTGGCGCTCAATGCTCTTCTCGGGAAATTCGAAATCCTTGAAGAACATGTGCTCCGTGCGGCAGAGGCCGATGCCCTCGGCACCCATCTCGCGGGCCACGCGCGCATCGTTCGGCGTATCCGCATTTGTGCGAACACCGAGCGTGCGGACACCGTCGCACCACTTCATCAGTGTTTCGTATGCCTTCGGCGGCTGAGGCCTGGTTAGCGCGATCTCACCTTGGTAGACCGAACCGTCTCCTCCGTCGAGAGTAAGCCAGTCCCCCTGCTTGACCACGTGACCATTCACGCTGAGCTTCTTCGCCTTCACGTCGATGTCAATTTTGTCCGCGCCCACGATGCAGCACTTACCCCAGCCGCGGGCAACGACCGCCGCGTGGCTGGTCTTTCCACCCGTCGCAGTGAGAATTCCCTGCGCAACGTGCATACCGCCCACATCCTCCGGGCTCGTTTCGCGGCGAACGAGGATCACCTTTTCACCATTCTGTGCCCAATGCTCCGCTTCTTCCGCAGTGAACACCGCTTTGCCAACCGCCGCCCCTGGGACCGCATTGATTCCCTCCGCGATCTTGCGGCTTTCCAGTTCTTTTCTCGGAACGGACTGGTCGAGAACGGGATAGAACAATCGCTCGATGTCCTCCGGCTTAACGCGCGAAATCGCTTCGTTTATAGAAATCAGCTTCTCGTTTGCCATGTCCACAGCAATGCGGAAGGTGGCGGATGGAGAGCGCTTGCCGGTGCGCGTCTGCAACATATAGAGCTTGCCCGCTTCAACGGTGAACTCCATATCCTGCATATCGCTGTAGTGCTTCTCGAGTTTTCCACGGACCTGCTCGAGCTGCTTGTAAACCTTGGGCATTTTTTTCGAGAGCTCGCTGAGGTGCAGTGGCGTGCGAATTCCCGCGACGACGTCTTCACCTTGTGCGTTCAAGAGGAAATCGCCGAAAAACGTCTTTTCGCCGGTGCTCGGATCGCGCGTAAAGCAGACACCAGTACCGGATTCCTCGCCTGTGTTACCGAAGACCATCTGCATAACGTTGACCGCAGTGCCGAGAAGCCCCGTAATCTTCTCAACGCGACGGTATGTGACCGCCTTTTCGCCCATCCATGAGCCGAACACAGCACCGATTGCTCCCCAAAGCTGCTCGATTGGGTCTTCCGGGAAATCCTGTCCCGTTTTCTCTTTGAAATACGCCTTATATTCGCCGACGAGCTGCCGCCAGCCCTGTGCGGTCACTTCCGTGTCGTCCTTCACACCGAGATACTGCTTCATATTGCGCAGGCGCATTTCCAATTCGTCCTTTGAGAGTCCGATCACAACGCTCGAATACATCTGGACGAACCGGCGATAGGCATCCCAGGCAAAGCGGTCATTATTAGTAGCTTTCGCCAAGCCCTCGACGGACTTGCTATTGAGGCCCAAATTCAGGATTGTTTCCATCATGCCGGGCATGGAGCGTGCGGAACCGGACCGGACGCTTACGAGCAGGGGGTCCTTCCCATCTCCAAGCTTCTTCTTGGTGAGCTTTTCGAGCTTCGCCACGTTTTGTACGACCTGTGCGCGCAGCTCCTTTGGATATTTTTTGTCGTGTTTGTAGAAGTAATCGCAAGCTTCTGTGGTGATCGTAAACCCTGTGGGAACCGGAAGGCCGATCTTCGTCATTTCAGCGAGCCCGGCGCCTTTGCCGCCAAGGATGTCTCGCATGTCTCCTGTGCCGTCCGCTTTTCCCGCCCCAAAGAAATAAACGTATTTCATTTTGCTCCGTCCCTCGCTGGTTGAGATGAATTCGAGTCCATATTTCGGTGCAACATCGCTGCTCGACTTGCGTCGCTCGGCCCCACACCGAGCAGTGAAACCCTCAAGAATTGAACGAAATGTCGGCGAGCCGACATCTTATACGTTACTTAAAGAACTTCAAACGCCATGACGCCCGGTAGAAAAAACTCGAAATTAACGAATGGCGTTCACCGTCGCTTTCAGTTTCTTCTTTAATGTCGGCCCGCCGACATCTCACACAGAACTTCGCCTCTTCAAGGCGCTAAGCGCGCACCTCGCGGCCTTCTTTAACTTCTTCTCCCGCCAACTCTGAGAAGTCGGCGATCGTAGAAAATTC
Source organism: Candidatus Acidiferrales bacterium (assembly GCA_035275865.1). Lineage (GTDB taxonomy): Bacteria > Acidobacteriota > Terriglobia > Acidiferrales > UBA7541 > Palsa-295. The sequence continues at coordinate 3,883 of DATEME010000026.1, forward strand.
CTTGAGCAATCCTCCGAGCAGCGCGATCCTATTTTTGCGGACTTCCAAGTCCTCCGCCATTACATGAACTTTGTCAAAGAACATGTCCACGGCCGGACGCAGCTCGGAAATCTTCTCAAGTGCCGCTTTATATTTTTTCTCTCGCCTCCGGCGACCCGCCTCTTCTCCAATACGCAGGGCAGCCGTGTGAAGCTGGCGTTCAAAATCGTCTTTAAGTAGATCTTGCTTTACTCCGCCGTAAGATTTGTCCCCTCGTCCGACAGACTTCTCGAGAATATTCCGAATTCGCTTAAAGCTCGCCGCAAGCGGAGGAAAGTTCCTCGTATTCCGAATCGCCTTCACGGCAGCCACGCGCTCGACGGCGTCTACAAGATCATCGGCACCCGAGGCGAATACAGCGTTGATCTCGTCATACGCAAATCCGCGCCGCTCACGAAGGATGAACTTAGCGCGATCCAGGATGAAATCGAGCACCTGCTTTTGCACATCCTCGGAAGCCGCAATGTGTGGGGGCTGTTCGCGCAGAGTCTTTGCCGCCGCAGAAACGCCGGCGGAGATCGAAAGGGGCAAATTGCGCTCGAGAATGATCTTCACGATACCGAGAGCGGCACGACGCAAAGCAAAGGGATCGCTGGAGCCAGTGGGAATTGCGCCGACAGCAAAACACGCCATGATGGAGTCGAGTTTATCCGCAAATGAGACCACGCAGCCGGTCAAATTGCGCGGAATCGCCTCTTCCATGCCTTGCGGCTTGTAATGATCGTAGACGGCGTCGGCAATTTCATCCGGCTCGCCTTGCGCATGGGCATAAAGACCCCCGACGATCCCCTGCAATTCGCTGAATTCGCCGACCATCCCCGTCACGAGGTCGCACTTCGCGAGTTCCGCGGCGCGATCACAGCCTGCAACATCCGCTTCCTTAATACCGCCGCTGAAGAGTTGTTCGGCGAGCCAGCGCGCAATCGAACGCATGCGCTCAACCTTGTCGTGATAACTCCCGAGCCGCGACTCATACGTCACCGCCTTAAGTCTCGGCAAATAATCGCCCAGCTTGTTCTTCTGGTCCGTATCCCAGAAAAATTGAGCGTCCGCGAATCGCGCGCGTAGCACGCGCTCATGGCTGGCTCGCACGAGACCCTTCGAATCGCGCGGAAGATTAATAACCGCGAGGAAGTGCGGCGCCAACTGGCCGCGACGCGACTCGAGCGCGAAATACTTCTGATGGTCGCGCATCACCGTGATCAGAATCTCCTCGGGCAAAGCGAGATACTTGTCGTCGAAATCTCCCATGATCACGGTCGGATACTCATTTAAGTAGGTGACGAGATCAAGAAGTGCTGGGTCTTCGTGCGCCTTGAGACCCTTCCGCGACGTGATGGCGTGAATCTCGCTTTCAATTTTCTTGCGGCGCGTCTCCGGCCGACACAGAACAAAGCTCGCCTTCAGTTTCGGCTCGTAGTCTTTCGGACCGGTGAGCGGAATCGATCTCTTTCCGAGAAAACGATGGCCGTCAGAGCGATTCCCGGCCTTGACTTCTGCATAAGTGCACGCGACTACTTTGCCGTCGAGGACCGCAACGATCCAGCGGATCGGGCGAATGAAGCGAGCGCCCCGAACGCCAGTCCAATACATGGAGCGGGGCCAGGAAATCTCTCGAATCACTTCGGGCAGCACGCGTTCGAGAATCTTCGCGGCGGGCTCGCCGGGCACGACTCTGCGAACGGCCACAACCGGGCCCTTTGGGCCTTCAACCAAGATGAGGCTTGAAACCGGCACGCCTTGTTTCTCGGCAAAACTGAATGCGGCGCGCGCAGGCTCGCCCATCGCATCGTAGGCGATCGATTTCGGCGGACCCTTTTCTTCGCGAGTCATATCCTCCTGACGCAGAAGGACATTTTTCGCAATCGCCGTGAGCCTGCGCGGGGCGCCAAAAACTTCAAGCGTGTCTTCAAATGTCGGCGCGCCGACCAAACCATTGCTCGAAAGCTGAGTCCTAAGAAGCGACTTTAATTCTTCAGCCGCTTTCGAAATCATCCCGGCAGGAATTTCTTCGCAGCCGATTTCGAAGAGCAGATCGCCTGTCTTGGGCTTCGCGGCTTTGGCAGCGTCTGCGGCGCCGAGTGCGCGTGGCTTCTTCAGGCCGGCGTTCATGCGCTCACCTCGACAACGTTCTCTGCCGGCGATTGCTGATCCAGCCACGCCTTCGCGACTTGCGTGGCGAGCTTCCGGACGCGCCCGATCATCGCCGCGCGTTCCGTGACGGAAATCGCACCGCGCGCATCGAGCAAATTAAAGAGGTGGGAGCATTTGAGGGTCAAATCGTAGGCCTGCAAAACTGGAAATCGCTCGCGCGCCGCGCCTTTCAACTGAAAGTAGCCGGCGAGAAGACGCGCTGCTTCGGCCTCTACGATATCGAACTGCTTCCGAGTCGCCACGGCGTCGGCATGATCGAAGCTGTAGGCGGAAAATTGCCGCTCTTCGGCGAGTCGAACCTGGCGGTACGTGATCGAGTTTGACCAACGCACGTCGAAAACATTATCAACGCCCTGAAGATATGCCGCGATGCGGTCGAGCCCGTAAGTCAGTTCAACAGAAATCGGGTTCAAATCGACTCCGCCGCACTGCTGGAAGTACGTGAACTGCGTAATCTCGAGACCATCGAGAAGGACTTGCCAGCCAATCCCCCAGGCACCAAGCGTCGGCGACTCCCAATTGTCTTCCTCAAACCGAATGTCATGCTCTTTTAAATTAATTCCTACCGCCTTCAGGCTATCGAGATAAAGATCCTGGATGTCGATCGGAGAGGGTTTGAGAATCACCTGGAGCTGATGGTGCTTATAGAGGCGATTGGGATTTTCACCATAGCGACCATCCGCAGGCCGGCGGCTTGGCTGAACATAGACGACGCGATACGGCGTCGGGCCAAGCACACGCAAGAACGTCTCAGGGTGCATCGTGCCGGCGCCCACTTCCACATCGTAGGGCTGCTGCAGGATGCAATCGCGACTCGTCCAATATTGTTCCAGCCTGAACAACAAATCCTGGAAAGTGAGGCCCTTCGGCTTATTTGCGATCTTCATGTAAAACTTTAACTCTTCCCTTTCGCAATTCTTTAGGCGACAGGTGGTTCGAGCAATTCACGCGAAGCCAATTTGCGGTCAATCTGATGCTCGATAATGTCGAGCATACAATCGGTCAATTCGCGCAGCGACCGCGAAGGCGCCACGCCTTCCGCAATGCGGTCAAGCCTCTCTCCCAATATCTTCCTGGCGGCAACGAGCGCATTCGCCGACAGCGTCCGCATTCCCGGTTGGCGGCAGTTCGCACCAAATATCGCCGAAGTACGAGGCGAAAAATATCCTGCCTCGCCCGCCGGAATCGGGCGCCCGCACTTTGCGCAATGGTCCAGAGCCGGGAGCCAACCGCCCAGCTTTACCGACCACAGCGCGAAATAGGCGAGAGGTAATTCCGGCTTCCCGGTCCGCTTCACAGCCTGCGATGCGAGCAGCAACAATCGAAAGTTCGTATCGGAGGCTTCGCGGTCAGGCAACACAGCCTGCGAGATCTCGCTGAAAAGCGCTAAAACGATGCTCGATGGATAGTCGCGAAACGCGTCAATAAACGACTCGATGATTTCGCACTGGCTGATCCGGACCAGTTCGCGCGTTTCGCGCTCGTGAAACCAGATGCGCACGTGCGACAACCGCTCAAGCGTCGAACCGAATCGGCTCTTCGGCTTCCTCGCTCCGGCCGCAACACCGCGCATTCGTCCCATGGACCGCGAGAGAAAACTGACCAGCCGGTCCGCCTCGCCCAGCGGATAACTTTGCAGGACGATCGCCTCAGACTCATGCAGTGGCATTGGTCGAAACGATTTTTTGTATCATACCATCGCGTGAACTGTCAAAATTCCAGAAGAGCTAACCACAAAGCTTTACTTAGTCCCAACGACCATCGAATCCGGTCCGATCAAATGCTCCACATGCATTTCGCGGAATCCCGCTTCCTTCATCCAGCCGATGCAGTCCGCGCCCGTGTAGTCAAATCCGCCCGGCGTCTCGATCAGCATGTTCAGACTCATCATTAAGCCAAACGCGTTCTTGCATCGGTCGTCGTCGATGATTGCGTCGTACGCCACAACAGCTCCGCCCTGCGGCACCGCCTCATAGGCCTTACGCAGCAGCATCTTTTTCTCTTCGAGATTCCAGTCGTGCAGGATATGCCCCATCGTCACCACATCCGCCTTGGGCAATGGCTCCTCGAAAAAGTTTCCACTCACAAAACGCAACCGGTCCTTCAGCCCGTTCTGTGCCACATACTCCTCAAAGATCGGTTTCACCTGCGGCAAGTCAAATCCAGTCCCAGTCAAATGCGAATTCACTCGCGCAATCTGCACGGCCAAATCTCCCTGCGCCGGCCCCACATCCACAAATGTCTTGTACTGCTTCCAGGGAAATTTACATGCGATCGAAATATTGGCGCCGCGGCTCACGCCGGTCATAGCCGATAAGAACGTCTTCAGTCTCGCCGGATCGGCATACAAGGAATCGAAATGCGCGGCGCCGCCTTCGTCGTGCTCGATCTCGTTTTGATGCTTGCCCGTCCGTAGTCCTTCGGTAAGCCGATTCCAGCACCCATACAAACGGGAACTCGCCATCTCTAGCACACCACCAATGTAGGTCGGCTTGTTCTTATCTAGATAAAAATCGCTCACGGGCGCATTGCTGTATTTCCTGTTCGCCCTTTGCAGAAAGCCAAGCGCAGTGAGCGCATCCAGAAAATCCCGCGCGGCGCGCGCATGCAGTCCGACCGCGCTTCGCAGCGCCTCAAGGTCCTGCGGTTTCCCTGCAAGTTGCGTAAAAACGCCCAATTCCACCGCGCTCAATAGAGTTCTTGATGCCCAAAACCCTAGGCCAATTTGCAGAATGTGTTCAGGACTGGGCGGAGCCGGCGGATTTGCAGTCGTCATACTCGTTTCTCCTCGAATTACAGGATGGTGGCTCTGCGCGGACACTTGCAAATCAGTGGCGCGGATCGTAACGCATTGATTGCCTGATCCCACTGGCGAAATGGAGCAAGTGCAAAAGCCAGAAGATTTTACTCCACGGCGGGCCTTATGATTCGCGGTGTTCTCTGCGTCCTTTGCGCTGCGGACCTCTACGACCCTGCGCTATCAGGTGCACTTGCTTTTGATTTCCCTTTTGGCCGTAAATGCTAAAAAGACCGCAACGCCTCTATAGGACTTACTCGCGTTGCACGTCGCGCCGGAAAATAGCTCGCGAGTATCGCGACAACGAGGAACAGAACGGCACTTCCCGCAAATGTGAGCGGATCATTCGGACTCGTCGCGAACAGCTGGCTCGTCAGCAGTCGGGTCAGTGCAAGCGACGCGATAATTCCAATCGCAATTCCCGCCAACGCGAGTTTCAATCCGTCGCCGATCACAAGGCTCAGAATATTCGCATTCGACGCGCCCAGCGCGATGCGAACGCCCATCTCCTGCGTCCGTTGCGCCACCGAATAGGCAATCACTCCATAAATCCCGACCACTGCAAGAATCAACGCCGTCGCCGAAAACACGCCAATCAATACCGTCAGCGACCGCGCCTGCGCATTCGAAGCAGCCAGTCGCTCGCCCATCGTCTGCACGTCGCTGATGGGCTGCCCGGGATTCACGTCGGCGATTTTCGACCGCACGGTCGCCACGGAGCTCTCTGGTTCAACAGCCGTTCGCAAACTCAAGTAGATCGTCGCCGAAGCGAGCTGCGGGTACGGCAGGAAAACCTCCGGCTCGGTATTCTCCGCCAGACTTTGGTTCTTCACGTCCGCCATTACGCCGACGACTTTCCGCGCCTGCAGCGTGCCTACCCAAACCAATTTGCCGATGGGATTCTCATTCGGCCAGAATTTCGCAGCGAGCGCCCGGTTCACCATCAGCACTCCCGCCGCCTTCGCGTCGTCCGAATCGTTGAACGACCGCCCTTCCAAAAGCGGCACATGCATGGTCTTCTCATAGTCCGGACTGATCGATTGGATGAGCACGATCGGCTCTTGCCCAAGCTCCACCTGTGGCTGCCCCTCAAACCGAGCCGGCGTCGCGTGGTTCTCAAGCGTCGGCAGCGCAGTCGAAATCGCAGCCGCCTCCACGCCGGGAGTTGTTCGCAGCTGCCTCAGCACACTCCGATAAAATGCGATTCGGTCGGACGCCTGCGGGTAGCTCGTCAGCGGAAGGAACATCTGCGCGGTCAGCACATTTTCCGGATCAAATCCGGGACGAACGCTCCTCAGCCGAACGAAGCTCTGGATCAATAGCCCAGATCCGATCAGCAAAATCATTGATAATGCGATTTGCGCCATGACGATTATGCTGCGCGTCCGATTTCGCCGCCGGCTCCCCGCCGTACCGCGACCCTCTTCGCACAGCGTCGCTGCCAAATCCGCTTGCGATAGCTGCAACGCGGGTGCGAAGCCGAACAGAATTCCGCTCATCACCGAAATCCCCAGCGCGAACGCCAGAACGCGCAAATCAATAGGCACGTTCGCCGCCTGAGGCAGGTTCGGCTGCATAAACGCGGCAAGAACCTTCGTACCCTCATAACTAAGCAGGATTCCGAGCCCGCCGCTAAGCACGGCTATTAGCATGCTCTCGGTCAACACAAGTCGAATCACCGACGAGCGCGGCGCGCCCAATGCACTGCGAATCGCAAATTCCCTCTTGCGTCCGAGTGCTCGCGAAAGCAGCAGGCTCGCCACATTCGCGCACGCGATCAAAAGTACAAATCCGACGCCCGCTGCCAATATCAAGAGCGTCGGTCGCGCATTCACCACGAGATTGCCCTGCAGATCGCTTGTGCTTACGCGGAAATCAGAGCTTGCGTCGAAATTCTCGAGTTTCTCCCTTTTATACTGCTGAAAAATCACTTCGGTTTCGGCGCTCGCCTGCGCAGGTGTGGCGCCCGGCCGCAATCGCCCAATCGCCTCGTAATACATCCCTCCCAGATTCACGCGAGCCGGCGTCGTCATGCTGAAATCGACGATTCGTGTCATCCAAATCTCAGGCTGCCGTCCCAAGAGTTGCAACCCAAATTTTGCAGGCAAAACGCCGACAATCGCATAATCCTTCGAATTAAGCGCCAGATGCTGCCCGAGTGCGTTTTGCGCCGCGCCAAACAGCCGCTGCGCCAAGTCATATCCGATCAGCACGTCAGGATCGCCGCCCGGCCGATCTTCCTCAGCCGTGAACGTCCGCCCGTCGATCGGCCGCACGCCCAAAACGTCAAAAAAATTCCACGTAACTCGCTCGGCATCGACCTGTTCAGCGCCGCTCGGCCGCGCGAGATTTACACTCTCAAACACATACGCGGCAACGCCGGAAAACGAACGGTTACTGTCGGAAAGCAGCGTGAAATAAGGGAGGGAGACGCAGCAAGTCCCGTCCGGCACGGTGCTGATGCGCACAAGCTCGCCGGGATTTTTATACGGCAGCGGACGAAGAATAACGGAGTTGGCGACGGTGAATATCGATGTATTCGCCCCGATGCCCAGCGCAAGCGTAAGAATCGCCAGCGCTGTAAATCCCGGAGACTTCCCCAACATTCGCCATCCGTAGAGCGCGTCTTGAAGAAACTTACTCGTATGGCCTCCGGGGCTCGGCACTGGGGAGCAAATCGATCATACTGCACAACCACGCTATCGATATCGCACGAAGAAATAGATCGACATCGCCAGGCCAATCGCGATCACCACGCGCCGCACGTAAGTCTGCTTCATCCTCTGTGCGAAATGCGCGCCTCCGTAGCCGCCGATCAACGACCCCGCTATCATAATCAGCGCCTGCGGCCACACTACAATGCGCGCGACGATAAACGTGCCAAGTGCAACTGCATTCGCCACGCTCACCAGCACGGTTTTCATGCCGTTCATCGCGTGAATATTCTTCTGGCCCATCAATGCCAGCAGCGCCAGCACGAGAATTCCTGCCCCCGCGCCGAAATAGCCCACGTACATCGCGATCACGAGCTGCATCGCGAAGCCGCCCGCAATCCACAAGCGCGATCGCATCCGATGCTCGCCCGATTGAATCCATGCGGTAATCCTCCCGCTTACCGCAAAGAGCATCGTCGCCGAAAGCAGGAGCCACGGAATCAGTTTTACGAAAGTCTCAGGAGGGGTATGCAACAGAACGTGCGCGCCGAGCAGCGCACCTACAAAACACATAATGACGAGCGGCCACAGCATCCGCCAAGCTTCCGCTGTTAATACTTTGCGATACGCCACCGCGCTTGCGACGGATCCTGGCCACACCGCCGCCGTATTCGTCGCATTGGCTGGAATTGCGGGCATGTGAGTGAAAAGCAGTGAAGGAAACGTGATGAAGCTTCCGCCGCCCGCGACCGCGTTCATTGCCCCGGCCACAAGCGCCGTGAAAAACAGAAATATCGATGTGCCCAGCGAAGGTAGAACGTGAAGTGCGCTCAATCGCGTGTTCTTAAGATATCTCGATTCATTACGCTCACCAACCGACCGGGTGCCCCTGATTCTGCTGATCCAGCCATTTCTTCAATGGCGCGTAGTAATCCAAAATCGCCGTTGCGTCCATGTCGCGCTGCCCGGTAAGCACTTCCAGTTCGTCCGGCCAAGGTTTGCTCGTCCCCATTTCGAGCATCTGATTCAGTTTTGCACCGGCTGCCTTGTTGCCATAAATGGAACACCGGTTAAGCGGCCCATTAAACCCCGCCGTCTTGCAAAGCGCGCGATGAAATTGATACTCGAGCACCGCCGCCAGAAAATAACGCGCATACGGAACATTTGACGCCACGTGGTATTTCGCGCCGGGATCGAAATCTTCCTCCGTGCGCGCAACTGGCGCCGCGACGCCCTGATACTCGCGCTTCAAATCCCACCAAGCCTTGTTGTAATCCGCCGGCTTCACTTGTCCGGAAAAGACTTCCCATCGCCACTTATCGATCATCAATCCAAACGGCAAAAACGCCACCTTATCGAGCGCCCTCTTCAACAGCAAGCCGGTATCCGCGGACGGCGGCGGTACCGTATCCAGCAATCCAATCTCTTTCAGATATTCCGGCGTGACGGACAGCGCAATCGTATCCCCGATTGCCTCGTGAAATCCGTCATTCGCGCCGTTCGCAAATAGCGGTGGCTGCTCCTTATACGCGCGTTGGTAAAAATTGTGCCCCAATTCGTGATGAATCGTGGTGAAGTCAACCGCGGTCTGCTCGATGCACATTTTGATCCGCAGATCGTCCTTGTAATCAATGTCCCACGCGCTCGCGTGGCACACCACATCGCGGTCTCGCGGCCGCGTGAACATCGACCGCTCCCAAAACGTCGCCGGCAGCGGCGCAAATCCCAGCGAAGTGAAAAATCGCTCGCCGTAATGCACCATGTCCACCGGCGCAATCTTCCTCTGCTTTAGAACGGCGGTCAGGTCATAGCCAGGATCGGAATCCTTCGGCGCAAGCAGGGGGTAGATATTCGTCCAATCCTGCGCCCACAAATTCCCCAGCAATTGCGCGGGAATCGGGCCATTATCCGGCACCAGCGTCTTGCCGTACTTCTCCTGCAGTTTCCAACGCACATACGCGTGCAGCGACACATACAGCGGCTTCACCTGCTCCCAAAGCCGGTCCATCTCCGCGCCAAAATCCGCCGGCGGCATGTCGTATCCCGACCGCCACATGTCGCCCACATCTGCAAACCCGGCATCGCGCGCGCCTCGGTTCGCCAGTCCGACCATCCGCGCATACCGCTGCCGCATCGGCGCACCCACGGCGTGCCAGCCTACCCATGCATCGAGCAATTCACGCGGATCGCGGCTGTCCGCCAGGATGTCCGATATTTCATCGATGTTCAGGCATCTCGCCGAAGGTCCATCCGGGCACCACTTCCCTTTGCCGTAATCGCTGCTTAAGGACGCATTGATCTGCGACAGCTCGGCGCTCAGCGCCTCGTCTCGCGGCGCTGGGATCGACACTGAAAATTTGATGAGTTTGAGCTTCCGTGCCACGTCATCCGGCAGCTTCATTCCTTCAAAACGTCGCGCCTGTTCCGCAAGTTCGGCCGTCGCGTTTGCCGCAGCCTCATCAGCATCCGCGGCCATCTTCTCAGTGTCGTCTGTGATAAAGGTCGCCTGGACCCAATCCGCGCGCCCATCTTTGATCCACAAATCGAGCAACTGCTTCTCGGCATTGTCCGTAAACTGCCGCGCCTCCTCCACCGTCGGCGCAGCTGCACTCTGTGCCGGAGCCGATTCCGAATTCGTCGCCTGAGCCGCCATCATTCCACCCAAAATGACAAGCATCGCCTGGAGCGTATATTGCGCGCGGTTGCGTGCAGATGTTGCCCCGATTTTCATGCAAGGGAGTATAAGGCGATCCAACCGAGCGTGCTAATCCAAAGATTCGGAATGAATCAGGAGAGGCCGATTAGCTTTAGACGAATGGGTTTTCGACGCGGAGCAGTGCACACGATTCCCGTGCAAAGCCGTCGGTGGCAACTTTTGGAGAGTTTTAGGGTTATTCAGAATGACCGGCGAAGTCCCTCGGAGGCATAAACAATGAAAAAGTGGCGCATTTTGACGCTTGCGGCACTCTTAATAAGCTTTACGGCGCCTGTTTTCGCGATACCTGCGCAGACGCCCGCAGCGCAGTCAGCGCCTGCAGCTCGCGCGCGTCGGCGTCTTAATCGTCGCCAACGCCACCAGCGTCTGCAGCGTCGCAAAAAGGCGGCTCGCCAGCTAAGGCGTCAGCGTCGCGCCGGCTAGCTTCCTGCCGCAGCGCTGCCGCCCGTGCGGAGAACGTTCGCCGTTTCGGCGATAGTTTTCTCAATACCCGCGCGGTCCACGTCGCAATGCGTCACCATACGAATCGTGCATTTCCCGGTCGGATTCGCAAGCACTCCGCGGTCGCGCAACGCACCGCTCACTTCCGCTGCGGTCTTCCCGCTCGCGCGGACGTCAAAAATCACAATGTTCGTCACCACTTTCGCCGGATCGATCCTGATCCCCTTGATCTGCGCCAGCCCTTCGGCTAATCGCTTCGCGTTTTCGTGATCCAAGTGCAACCGCTTCGGCGATTCCTCGAGCGCCACCAAACCGGCGGCCGCAAGCACTCCCGCCTGCCGCATCCCGCCGCCCACAAGCTTCCGATTCACCCGCGCCTTGTCAATAAAATCGCGCGAGCCCACCAGCATCGATCCCACCGGCGCTCCTAACCCCTTCGAAAGGCAAAACATTACCGAGTCGCACATCTGCGTCAACGCCGCGACGCCGCATCCCAACGCCACCGCCGCATTAAAAATCCGAGCGCCGTCCATGTGAACCGGTAGTCCCACCGCGTGTGCCTCTCCGCAGATCGACTGTGTCGCTTCACGCGTATAAACCGACCCACCGTGCATGTTGTGCGTATTTTCCAGAGAGATGAGTCCGGTCTGCGAGGTGTAATAATTCTTCGGCCGAATGAGCGGCTCGATCAGATCCCATGA
>DATEME010000027.1:0-13608 GCA_035275865.1 Candidatus Acidiferrales bacterium
TGCCCCCAGTCCTCACGGACTGGGCTAGGATTCTGCCGCGCCTACGGCGCTGGGGCGGTATTCAGGCGTACGATCCTCGCGGCGTCGCTTACGCAGAAACTCTTCGGATACTTCGCGGTCCTTTTCTAGATCGGCAAGATCATAGTGAAGATAAATACCGTGCTGCTTCAAAAATTCGTGCACCTGAACGCGAGATTCGAAACCGAGCATTCGGCGCACGGCCGATTCCGATAGTCGGTGAGCACGGTAGCCTTCGAGCGCCAATGCTTCTAACGCCAGGCGAGCGGGGTCATCACCCTCCGGCACAACTCATCCGGAAGATTTACGGTAATCTGCATACGTCGAGAATATCACAAGCCGCAAACTTCATCCCACCGGTCGTCTAGGCAATCACACCGGTTTTACGGAAATTTTCGATTTCGTCTTTCGAGAAGCCGAAACTTGTCAAGGTTTCATCCGTATGCTGGCCTAATGTTGGGGCGGCGAAGGGTTCGGCTGTTTCGCTGGCGCTGAATTTGATTGGATTTGCCAACGCGCGATATTGGCCGACGGTTGGATGCTCGAACGTTTTGACGAGGCTCTGCGACAAGACCTGTGGATGATCAAACATGTCTTCGATTCGGCGGACGGCGCAGTTTGGAACGCGCTCGCCGAAAATCTGCTCCCATTCCAGGGCGGTGTGCGCGAGGAGCGCTGCGCGAACTTTCGGAACGATCTCGGCGGCTCGTTCCGCTCTCTTTCGGACTGAATCATGATTCGGATTCTCCGCCATTTCGGGCAGGCCCACCAATTCGCAAAGGGCGCGCCAGAAATGCGGCGTATTCGCTGAGAGATAAATCTGGCCTTCTTTGGTCGGATGAATTCCCGTGATTCCGCCCGAGCGCAAGTCACGGCTCACATCGCGCGGTTCGCCTTCGGCCCAGACGAATCGCCCGGACTGCATCGAAAGAGCGCTCGCGAGCAGCGAAATGCTCACTGACTGGCCCTCGCCCGTTCGCTCCCGGTGATAGAGAGCCGCCGTGACTGCGTAGGCGACCATCGAGGCTGCATAGAAATCGACTGGCGAGCCGTAGACGATTTCGGGCTGGCCATTCGATTCGCCTTGGAAGGTGCATACTCCGGTCATCGATTGGAGCACTTGGTCGTAGCCCGCTTTGTCTTTCATCGGGCCGCTCTCGCCGTAGCCGGTCAGGGCGCAATAGATCAGCCGGGGATTAATCACTTTGAGACGGGGATAGTCGAGTTCTAGACGTTCTGGAACCGAGGGCCGGAAATTATGGACGAGGACGTCGGCGGAGGCGACAAAACGGCGCAATATAGCGCGGCCTTCTGGCCTTTTTGCGTCAAGGACTATGTCGCACTTGCTGCGATTAATGCCAACGAACGCGCGCGACTCTTGCTGCAAAGACGAGGGATAGTGACGCAACGTGTCGCCGCCGGGCGGCTCGATCTTGATGACTTCCGCGCCAAGATCGGCGAGCAGCGTGCAGCCGTAAGGCGCTGCAATGTAGGAACTTAGGTCGAGAACTTTGATGCCGGCGAGTGGTCCTTTTGAATCGCGCATGCGGTGATTATATTCACAAGAACGTCTCGCTGTTGTAGAACCTGCCGAAAATCTCCTGCTCGGTGGGTCTGTCTTCCGGAATCGGCTTGCTCACCCAAGTGGTGTTCATGAAGTGCTTAACTCCAATGTTTTCACTGATGATGTTGCCGCCCCAAGTGCCGCAGCCGAGGCTCGGGGTCATGGGCATGCCGTTGGTGAACGAGCCGGCGTTGCCTCGGACCTGCGGCTGGCGGACCATAATGCGGCTCACCGGCGCCATAAGAGCAAGCCTGTCAATGTGTTCGTCGTTGAAGGAGTAGATGCCGCACGAGTGGCCCTTGCCGCCAACCTCGAAGATCATCTCCACCATTTTCAATGCGTTATCGAAGCCTTTGTATTTGAAGATGGACAAAACGGGCGAGAGTTTCTCACCGGAGAAGACGTAGTTGCGGCCAATTTTGTCTTCACGAACTATGACAAATTTGGCGCGATCTGGCAGCGTAAAACCGGCTAATTGGGCAATTTTGGACGCGGATCGCGCCACTGTTTCCATTGTGCGATGGCCTTCGGCGTCCCACATAACGGCCTTCAATTTCTCCTTTTCGGCATCTGACGCGAGGTAGCCGCCTTCTTTCTGGAGTTGCTCGAGGAAGCGGTCGTAGATGGATTCTTCGACGATCAGGTTTCCGTCGCAGGAGCAGCCCGAGCCGTTGTTGTGGGTCTTGCTGATCCTGGTATTGGCTGCGGCTTCGGCGATGTCGGCGGTTTCGTCGATGACCATGGTGGCGTTGCCGGCGCCGACGCCATAAGCTGGTTTGCCCGAGCTATACGCTGCTTTCACCATGGCGGCGCCGCCGGTGGCCACAGTCAGATCGCAGATCGACATCAACTCCTGCGCCAAAGGAATGCTCGGCTTTTCGATGCACTGGATGATGTCTTCGGGAGCGCCGGCTTTTTTCAAGGCCGCGCGGAGGATGCGAGTCGTTTCGAGCGCTGTGCGCTTGCTCGCGGGGTGAGGGGAAAAGATCACTGCGTCGCGACACTTCAAAGCATTGATCGCCATCCCCACCATGGTGACGACCGGGTTTGTGACGGGCAGCAAGCCTGCGATTACGCCGGCGGGCTTCGCGTACTTGACGATGCCTTTTTCCGGAATTTCTTCGATCACGCCGACACTCTTCTGACGGAGCGCGTCGCGCAGAATGCCGACGACTTTGAAGCGCCGTGCCGGGGCGCCGTCGATGCTGCCCATGCCGCTTTCTTCGACGCTCATAACGGTGAGTGCCACGAACGTCTTTTCGTTTGCGATGGCCCAAGCGACGGCGCGGGACAGATCGTCTACTCGTGCCTGGTCATAGCAGTATGCGGCCTTCATCGCGGCGCGAGCTTTTTGAAGCAGCTCCTGCGCGTGGCTCTTCTCTTCTTCGGTGATGGCTCTTGCCATTATTGGCTCCGGGGTGAACTGAAAAGGCTTAGATTAGGCCTGAATTGGATTAACCGTGCGAAAGCCTAGCATCGGTCGGAGAAGGCCAGCAAGGTTGTTACCGTGTCAGGCTGGTAACGCTCTCCGACCAGAAATAGCTGTCGAACGGCTGAATCGATAATGAGATTTCGGGTTAGGCGGCCGGGATTCAGACTGTAACCGTATGCCACCGTTACTTCATTGTAGGTTGCCGAATGGGGGTGCTAGCGTGAGGCTCGTTCTGACAGGCAAATAACCGCTCGGGCGCAAGAGCTGCTACATACGAAATCCCGTGCGCGAAAAGATCACGGAATTCTGGGAAAAAGAGCGTAGCGATGACCGGAGCAATGTTCATAGCGGAGTGTTTGAAGCAGGAAGGCGTCACGAAAGTTTTCGGGCAGTGCGGCCACACGAATTACGCTCTTATCGATGCGTGCCACCGATTGGGAATCGAATACGTTTCGTTCCGCCATGAGCAGATGGCGGCTCATGCGGCAGACGCGTATTTTCGCGTATCGCATAAACTCGCGGTGCTGAACGTGCATCTTTCGCCGGGAATGACGAACGCCGTGACCGGCGTTGCGACGGCCGCGGCGGATTCGACTCCGATGGTGGTGATTACGGGGAATACGCCCTCGTATCATCACGCGCGCGAACCACATCAGGGGATTCGCTTTCACGCGGACGCTTCGCAGGGCGACATTTACAAGCCGTTTTGCAAGCGCGTGTGGCGCGTTGACGATGCGAAGTTTCTCATCGACGTAATGCCGCGAGCGCTGAACGTTGCGCAGACGGGCAGGCCGGGACCGGTGCTGCTGGACATACCGATGGACGTCTTTTCGCAGAAGACGGATGCGACTGCGGTAACAGTGCAGCGCCGGCCGAATTACGCGCGCGCCGCCGGGCCGCATGACGGCATCCTGAAAGCAGCGGATCTGCTCCTCGGGGCGAAAAAACCGCTGATTTATGCGGGCAACGGCGTTTTGCTTTCGGAAGCTTCGTGCGAACTGAAACAACTGGCCGAGCTAACGGGTGTACCGGTGGCAACCACGCTGATGGGAAAAGGTGCGTTTCCCGAGAAACATCCGCTGGCCCTCGGGACCACAGGAATTTGGGGAACTTCCGTTGCGAATGAGACAGCGCGCGAAGCGGACGTGATCGTCGCGATTGGAACCGGATTCGGCGAGGCTGATTGCAGTTCGTGGAATCCGAAATATACGTTTGCGATTCCACCTTCGCGGCTGATTCAGATCGATAGCGATCCGCAGGAGATCGGGAAAATCTATCCGGTCGAAGTGGGGATTGTAGGCGACGCAAAAGAAACTTTGCGCGAGCTGATTCGAGCCGTAAAGGCGGATGGGCGGCATGTGGAGCCGTGTCCTTGCCGCACGCCGAAAGTCGAAGAGCGCAAGAAGAATTGGCGCGAACAACTGGCGGCGAGCCAGGCGGACGGAACCAAGCCGATCCATCCCGCGCGACTGCTGGCCGAAATATCGAAGGTGGTGAACGACGACACGATATTCGTGACAGACGTAGGCTGGAACAAGAACGGCGCGGCACAACAGTTGCAGTGCTCGAAGCCGGGTACGTTCATTACGTCGGGCGGGCTCGCCACGATGGGCTTTGGGCCGGCCGCTGCGATTGGCGCGAAAATCGGGGCGCCGAATCGAAAAGTGGTTTGCCTTGTGGGCGACGGCGGATTTCTTTCCGTCCTCGGAGCGCTTACGACAGCCGTCGAGCTTGGCGTGCCGGTTCTGTGGGTTTTGTTCAACAATTTCTGCTTTTCGACGATTCGAACGGTCGGCACGACTTATTTCAAGAACGCGTATGGCACAGAATTCCGAAAGCCGGATGGGACTCCGTATAACCCGGATTTTCCGCTGCTGGCGAAGGCCTTTGGAATCGAAGGGGTACGAGTCGATGAGCCTGACGAGTTGCCGGAGACGCTGAAGAAGGGAATTGCGGCGGACGTGCCGTATTTGCTCGAGGTACGGACGCGAGGCGACGTTCCTATGCCGAGAACAGGATATTGGGATATCGCGGACTTTTTGCGCGTCGGAAACGATTGACACAGCGCTCGTGCGTGCGTTTATCGCGCGGAATTGCGAAAAATCAATTTCTTTATATAGCGGTGGTGGTATTCTCTTGCGCCAGAAACGACGCTGTGCGTTCGGCGTGCGTTTATCGTACCGGTTGTGTGTGTCTGGCGGGCGTCGCGGGTGACGGGTCCGCGCTTTATCCAAGAGTCCGCCTGTAGCGGTAACACTACCGTTACTTCCTTGTGGTTCAGGCCTCGGCAAACTAAATTGCGCCCAGCACTTCACTAAAATGGGGGACGCTACGATGCGACGTATTTTTGCGTTAATTCTTCTCGTGTGTTTTCCGCTCCTCTACACCGGCGCGCAAACGACCGCGCAGGTGTCCGGAGCCGTGCTGGACGCGAGCGGTGCGGCCGTTGCCGGCGCGCAAGTCCAGATCTCGAACACGGACACGAATGCCGTACGCACGGCTACGAGCGGGGACGATGGCTCCTACAGTTTCCCGAATCTTCCAATCGGGCCATACAAATTGGAAGTCTCAAAATCGGGATTCACAACATACGTGCAATCGGGAATCGTGCTGCAGGTCGGCACCAATCCGACGGTTAATGTGACGCTGCAAGTGGGCGCCGTGACGCAGACCGTGGAGGTGCAGGCGAACGCGGCGATGGTGGAGACGCAGAGCAACGCGGGCCTTGGGCAGGTGATTCAGCCCGAGCAAGTCGTCGATCTTCCACTGAACGGGCGGCAAGCCACACAGTTGATCGCGCTCTCGGGCGCGGCGGTCGTCAACAACGGGGGCGGGCTCACCGGTAATCTTGAATACCCGACAGCGGTGTCGTTTTCAATCGCCGGCTCTCAGGGTAATGCCACGAACTATTATCTCGATGGCTCTCTAAATATGGATTATCGGACGAACATTGGCGAGCCGATGCCGTTCCCCGACGCACTGCAGGAGTTTAAGGTTGAATCGAGCGCATCGCCGGCCAATGTGGGTATTCGGCCAGGTGGAACGGTAAACGCAGCGGTGAAATCGGGCACAAATCAATTCCACGGCGACCTTTTCGACTACCTGCGCAACACTGCGATGGACGCCTATCCATCGGTATTCATTCAGAGCAACGGCAAGCTTCCGCCAGCGGCGCCAGACAATCTGAAGCGCAACCAGTTTGGCGGGACGATCGGCGGTCCGGTCATCAAGAATAAGCTTTTCTTTTTCTACGGCTACCAAGGCACCCGGGAACGCGTTGCGGGCGGGGTGCAGTCCACGATTGTGCCAACAGCCGCCGCCCTGAGCGGCGATTTTACTGCTATGCTCGCACCCCCGTGCCAGTCATCCCAAATCTTTTTGGGCGATTCCTACGTAACGGCGCATCACAGCAACATACTCCTGCCGTCGCTGCTGACTACTCCTTCGGCCTTGATCACTGCGAAGCTGATACCTTATCTTCCGGCGCCGACCGACGCGTGTGGCGACGCAAGCTACAACACGAAAACGAGCGACGATGAAAACCAGAGCGTTATACGTGCCGACTGGCAGCAGAGCCAGAATAATTCAGTTTTCCTGCGCTATTTCATCACTAACTACACATTGTTTCCGTATTATGCCGACCATGACGTCCTCACGGCGGGCGCTCCGGGCCTTTCGGATCGAGTACAGTCTGTAGACATTGGCGATACAAAAATCATTAGCCCCAACTTGATCAGTTCACTTCGCTTGGCATTTTTGAGGACTGCCACCGTCCGGACAGCGCCGATTGGAGTCCCTACATGGAGTCAACTTGGGGCGGCTGTAACAACTCAAACAGCGAACTTCACCGGACAGAACTCGATCAGCGGCGGATATGCCACGCCAAACGCTCCGAGATACCCGGGCTACGACTACGAAAATACATTTGAGATTTCGGACACGATCGGCTGGACGCGTGGCGCGCACCAGATGACGTTCGGCTTCCAGGGCGAACACATCCAGATGAACAACGACGGATTATTTCAGGTGAACGCGAATCTCACGTTCAACGGCTCGCTCACCGGCAACGGATTAGCTGACTTTCTGACTGGCAACGCATTCAGCATTCGGCAAGGCAATGGGCAACTCGGACGCGATTCGCAGAATGTGCCAGCGTTATTCTTTCAGGACAACTGGAAGGTCAGCCGGACGTTCCAAGTGAATGGTGGGTTGCGGTGGGATCCATTCATTCCGCAGTATACGAAATACAAGCAGGCGTCCGATTTCAGCTTAGCCGCATATCAGGCGGGCACGATTAGTAGCATCTACCCGAATGCGCCTCCGGGGGTCACTTTCCCCGGCGATGCGGGTTTCAACGAGAAGTCCGATACGAATCCGCAAATCTGGAATTTTGCTCCGAGGCTCGGATTCGTTTGGGATCCACGCGGCAACGGCCGGGAGACTCTGCGGGCGGGCTATGGAATGTTTTACGACACCAGTGTCCTGTGGAACACGATGCACATCGTGCTGAACCCGCCATGGGGTCTGACTGTCAGCAATACTTCTGTGCCCGCTGGGTACATCGTGAATCCGAACTATCCAACAGCAAATTGCACACAGACACCCCTTCCGACTGGGTGCGCCTACGCTGGAACTGTCGCTAATCCGTGGAACGGATTTCAGGGCGGCAATCCATTCCCATCGCCGCTAAATCCGCCCTCGAGCTTTGTCTTTCCGCAACACGGAACCTACGTCTTCGAGGACCAAGGCAGTAAGCCGAGCAATGTACAACAGTGGAATGTTGCATTCCAAAAGCAATTCGGGGCGAACTGGCTTCTGTCCGCTAGCTATCTGGGAAGTAGAACAAGCCATCAATGGCTTGGCCGCAACATGAATCCCTCCGTCGTAATCACATCCGGCATGACCAGCGCGCAATTTCCGGCCCTTCTTGCGAACAATGTTGTGGCCGGTTCGCCGGATGTCGGCTCTTGTACGATCCAGTATGGAGCGCAACAGGTTATGTTCAATCCATGCAACGGCAACGCCAACGCGAACAATTCCGTCAGTGGCGTTACGAACAACCAGGCGCGCAAGTTTCTGAATTTGTTGAACCCTGTGGCGGGTTCGCTTTTGGATGGTGGGCTTGTTCAGGATTTTTCAAACGGCAACGCGACGTACAACGGGCTCCTTGTCTCGGCCCAACATCGCATGAGCCAGAACTTTTCGATCCTGGCTAATTTTACGTGGTCCCATTGTTTGGATCAGGGTGAAATTGGGCAGGACATTGGAAACGCATTCCAAAATCCGAATGACCGCAGGGCAGATTGGGGCAATTGCGCAAACGATCGCCGCAAAATCGTCAATCTATCCGTCGTAGCGCAGAGTCCGCACCACGGCGATCGACTCTTGCAAGCAATATTAGGCAATTGGCAAGGGTCGGGCATATTCACAGCTGCATCTGGTTCCCCTTTGAACATAACAACGGGTGAAGATGCCTCCCTGACCGCTGTGGGAGCCGACCGTCCAGTCGAGATTGCAAATCCCTTCGTGGCTGGGTCCGTAGCTGCGAATCCCAATCCTGGTTGCCAGATTCCCCTTGGCACCAAAGTTGGAAGCGTAAACGGATTAGCGCCGACGGCGGTATACACGTTGAAGGATTGGTTCAATCCCTGCGCATTTGTGATGGCGCCTCTGGGAAGTTACGGAACGCTGGGAAGAAATGCTCTACAAGGGCCGGGAAATTGGAATTTTGACGCAGCCATCTGGCGGACCTTTCCCATCGGTGAACGGTTTAAGCTGGATTTCCGGGCTGAGGCGTTCAATGCTTTCAACCACAATCGAATCGGGAATCCCGGCGCTGGTTTGTTTACCGGCAATCTGAACGCAGGTAATCCGAACGGTGCGACCGCCCGCAACCAAGGTGCTGGTTTTATCGCATCAGGTGGCGGCGACCAGCGCATCATGCAGCTGGCGCTGAAGCTGACGTTCTGAGGCGCGGATGAAAAATTCAAGCTCGCGGGTTACGCGAGAGAGAAACTCGTGACCCGCGAGCCGCATTTTGAATCTGCAGCGGAAGAATCTGGCAAGACTGAGCCTGCCGCGGAAGAATCCGGGAAGGCTGCGAACGCGTGCAGCCGAAGCGCTGCGCCACATGCATCCGAAGCGCGTTTGGATTATCATGTGGCCATGCCCCCCCGTAGTACCGGCGAGAGCGTGACGGAAATCACGGAGGCGCAGGTCCGTCAACAGCTCGACAAAATCCTCAACAGCAAAACATTCCAGCACGTGCAGCGGCTCAAGCGCTTTGTGAGTTTCGTTGTGCTCGAAACGAAGGCCGGGCGCGGCGATCAACTGAAGGAATTCGTCGTGGGTGTGCAAGTGTTCGACAAGGAGTCGTCGTTCGACCCGCGAAACGATCCGATCGTGCGCGTGCAGGCGCGGCGGCTACGGACGCGGCTGGCGACGTATTACGTGGAAGAAGGGCAGAACGATGAAATCCTGATCGAGCTGCCGAAGGGCGGCTATGCGGCGGTTTTTCGGCGGCGGGAAGCGCATGCCGCGCGGAAGCAGGTGCCGGCTGCGCTGGCGCGGCGGAACACGGTGGTCGTGATGCCGTTTGCCGATCATAGCGCCGGGCATGAGTTGGATTATTTCTGCCAGGGAATCAGCGAGGAGACTGTTCACGCACTTTCGAAGTTGGATTCGCTGCGGGTCGTGGCACGGGATTTGTCACGGCTTTCCGCGGGCGAAAGCGGGGCATTGGGTGAAAACGGATCGAGCGCGGGAGTGATCGTAACGGGCAGCGTTCGCAAAGCCGGAGACGATCTGCGCGTCACGGCGCAATTAGTGGATGGGGCGAGCGGGAATTATTTGTGGTCGGAGTCGTTCGACCGGAAAAATTCGAATGTCTTTGCGATTCAGGAAGAAGTGGCGCAGGCCGTTTTCAAGCGGCTGCAGGCCGGGCTTACGCGCTCGGGCGGGGGAGAGAAATTCAAGAATCCGACGGAAAATTTGGCCGCGTACAATTTTTATTTGCAGGGGCGCTACCACCTGAGTCAGAGGACTGAAGAGGGCTTGCGGAAGGCGATCGAATTTTTCGACAAGGTGATCGCCGAAGATCCGCGTTATGCGGAGGCGTATTCGGGATTGGCGGATGCGTACGAATTGCTAGGGCACTACGGCGTGCTTGCTCCGGCGGAGGTTTGGACGAAGGCGGCGTCAAATGCGGCGTGGGCCGTGCTGCAGGACGAAAATTCCGCGGAGGCGCATACTTCGCTGGCGCACGTGAAGGCGACGCAGGATTGGGATTGGTTGGGCGCGGAGCAGGAGTTCAAGCGCGCGATCGAGCTGAATCCGAGATATTCAACGGCGCACCATTGGTATGCCGTGTCGTATCTGGCGCCGCTCGGGCGATTGCCGCAGGCGCTGGAGGAAGTGCTGTTGGCGCAGGCGCTTGACCCGATTTCGCTAATCATTGCGCGCGATGTGGCGGTGATTTATTACTACGGGCGGGATTTTGAAGCGGCGCTCGATCAGTGCGATCACACGATCGAGCTGAATCCGCATTTCGCGCCGGCATATTGGACGCTGGGGTTAATTCAGGAGCAGATGGGCGATTTCGAAGAGTCGCTTGCTGCGTTTCAGCGCGCGATTCAGTTGACGCCAAACAGCCCGCGGATGCGTGCGGGCCTGGCGCGCTCGCTGGCCATGTCCGGAAAGAATAAAGAGGCCCAGCAGATTCTCCAGGAATTGCAGGGGCTCTCTGAGAAGCGCTACGTTTCGCCGTTTGAATTGGCGTCGGTTCATTTCGCGCTTGGGCAGCGCGATGTTGGGTTCGAATGGCTCAAGAAAGCGTTCCAGGACCGGTGCTTCGAGTTGATTTCAATTAACGTGGACCCGCGCTTCGATTCGATCAAATCAGACCCGAGATTTACGCCGCTTCATCGCCAAATGGGACTTCACGCCTAGCAAGTCGCGTCAATCGATAGTAACGGGCGTTGTCAGTTTGAGGAGCGCATCGGTCGCCGAACGACACGTTCACTTCTTCGGCAGAGCGAAAGCCGTAATGGCATCCGAAGTTGCCGGCTCGGCCGCAAACGGATTGCCGGCAGAGGTCACGACGACATACTGCCGCCCGTCCTTGCCCTGATATGTACTGGGAACGGAGCCGGCAGCGGCATCGAGCTTGTAGGACCACAGTTCCTTGCCAGTCTTCGCATCAAAGGCCCGGAAGCGGTTGTCGTCAGTGGCACCGACGAATACCAGCCCGCCCGCCGTTGCAATCGGACCGCCCATGCCCGGCCGTCCCGTGTTCTGCTTGTCTGGAGGCAGACTCTCGGTAATGCCGAGCGGCACTTTCCAGGCAATGTCGCCCGTGTTCACGTTGACCGCCACCAGCTCACCCCAAGGTGGCTGCGAGCAAGGCATATCCAGCGCGTTGTCCTTAAACCGGCCGCCGGGAGGGAGTGACGAGTAGGTCCCGTTGCGGCCGGGGAGCTGGTTCGTTCCGACCACGTTCGGGCTCAGCGGCCCGCTTCTCGGATCGGTGTAGCCCTGCATCTGGCCCAAGTCCATCACGTTGATAAAGAAATATCCGAGCGCCGGATTGAAAGCGCCGCCCGGCCAGTTCACGCCGCCGATCTCGCTTGGGAAGTTGACACGCACGTGACCGTAAGTGATCGGGAGAAACGGTCCGCCCAGCTGAAGGTGGTTATCTTCGACCAGCTTTTTACAGGCTGCCTCTAATTCCGGCGTGACGGTGGCGATGTCGTCCATCGTCATGGTCTGTCGCGCCAGGGGCGGAGGCTTAACCGGGAACGGCTGCGTCGGCGAGGTCTTCTCGAGCGGCACGTCGCTCTGCGGCACGGGACGTTCTTCCACCCCATAGATCGGCTTGCCATTGGTGCGATCCAGCAGATAGAGCAGGGAATCTTTCGCGATGACGGCAACAGCTGGAATTACCTTTCCGTTGTGCTTCACATCCATCAGCACAGGCGGCGTCTCGGCGTCAAAATCCCAAATGTCATGATGGACAAGCTGGAAATGCCAGATGTACTTGCCGGTTCGGGCATTCACGGCCACGATGCTTGACCCATAAAGGTTGTCGCCCGGCCGGTCGCCGCCGAAGGCATCACCCGACGGCGCGCCGAACGGCAGATAGACGATCCCGCGCTTTGAATCGACCGTCATCAGGCCCCACACATTCACGCCCGAGCGGTCCTTCGCGCTGTCTCCAGCCCAGGTGCCGTAGTTGGGCTCGCCGGGTTGGGGAATTGAATGGAAAGTCCAGACCAGCTTGCCATTATGGACGTCGAACGCGCGCACGTCGCCCGCCGGACCGGGTCCTCCGCCCTCGGTCGTACGGCCACCAACGATGATCAGGTTTTCGAACATCACTGGGGGCGAGGAAAGGCCATCGCTGGCGTTCGGCAGGTTGTGCGTGATTTCGGGAGTGTTCAGGTCGACGATGCCGTCCACACCGAAGGCTTTGTTGATCTCTCCAGTCTCTGCGTCCAGTGTGAATAGCTTGGCGTCCGAGGTGCCAACGACAATCTCCGGGGGCGTTTGCTTGTCGCCGGGGAAGTACTCGACGCCGCGCGTAGCAGGCTCTCCGGCGGGCAGCTTGTAGGTCCAAATCTCCTTGCCTGTCGTGGGGTCGAGCGCCGCCACGCGTCCGTAGGGCGTACCTATATACATCACGCCATTCACGACGAGCGGAGTATCTTCGGAAGTGAGAAAGCCGGTGCCGCCACGGCCAAAGCCACGAAAGCCTTCTTGGGCTGCCTGCGCAGCGACCGCATCGCCGCCGCGCCCACTGGCCGCTCCAGGGGCTGCGGGTTCATCTGGTCCTCCTGGCTGGCCGGCTCCTCCAAAACCGCCTGCGCCGCCGCGGCCGCCAGGACCTCCGCGTCCGCCCCGTCCACGGCCAACCGGGGCGACGAAACCTTCCGGCTTCATGTGGTAGACCCAAGCCACGGAGAGCTCGTTCGCGTTCTTCGTGTTGATCTGCGTCAAGGGCGAGTAGCGCATGGCGCCGGAATCATGGCCGTACGTGGGCCATTCCTTTGCGTCCGCTTCCTGCGTCGCGGTGCCTGCGGACTCGTCGTGCGTCTTCTTGGCGCGGGCCCAGAGACCGCCGGCGAAAGTCATCGCCAGACTCGCAACGAGAACTCCATTAAACCTGCGCATCTTCTTGTCGCTCGACATTGATACTCATTCTCCCCCTGATGCTTGTGCGGCGGGACGCGGGCGCGGAGTTGCATCCGCCTGCGTTAACCCCATGCCCCACTTAATTGCCTCGAGCCACATGGTCTGCATGCGGGGATCATCCCACGATTCGTCCGTGTGCCCAAATGTGGAATAAAACACGCGGCCCTTTCCGTAATTTCTCGCCCACGCGACTGCGAAATCCTCGTCTCTATGGTGGACGCGCGGGTTATTCAGGTTAACTTTTGTCTCGTCCAGCCGCGCCAAGACGCGCACACGCTCGCGAGAGAAATCCTTCACTTGATAGATTTCGTCGTGGGTCACGAATTCGTGCGGGAAAGCCTTCATCGCCGGGAATTTCGGATCTTCCACTATGATGGGAGCGTCGAAGGTGGTCCACGGATGGTCG